>JAFGTN010000758.1 GCA_016934075.1 Pirellulales bacterium | reverse complement strand
TGCTGACGGAAGTATATTCTGTCAAGGCTCCTCGGATATTCTATGGTCCGAGGAGCTTCTTTTTCATACTTTTGTTAGCCCATGCCTGAAAACCTTCGTGCGGAGCACGACAAAAACATTTGTGCCCACTAAATTCTGTGAAGAACCTCCTATAATAATGGCATCGTTCGATGAGCACACAAATGAACTTTGACGCACGATTCGCCGGCGTAGTATTGCTTATTGTGGTGTTGCTCATCCACTTACCGGAAAGTCGTTCAGCGAATCTCGAAGAGCCGGTCGATCCTTCATTTCGGGCTGAAATTCTGCAGGTGGCTCGTGATTCTCCCCTGATTGTTACTGGGGAGATACGGTATACTAAACAGGTTATGGTGAATCGATACTGTGTCACAATTCTTGTATCTGAAATTCATAGAAATGTGCTTAATGACATTGCCGTGCAATCGGGGCAGGATCTTGTTGTCCGTATGAATCACCACCCGATTCTACACTTAATGAATAGGCCAATTCCCAAGGGTATGAAAGGTCTTTGGCTCCTCCAACTGGAGGGTGATGGTCATTTCTACAGCACACGCAAAGACTCGAATTCCTGTGTGGCGTCTCCCAAGTGGAGTTCTTGGTTGCTATCTCAGTTTGACGCCGATGCTCCAATACAGCAGATGAGTAAGTGGCAATGGATAAATCGCAAGCCACGGAAGTTCAATGTGAAGGAAGAGGATTGGCTTAAGAATCTGCAGAACACGGTTCCGATACCTGACCGTCTGATGGAGGGAGGAAAGTTTCATCGTGAGCGGCTGTCTGATATCCAGGCACAACCATTGCAGATTCGTTTTGAGATTGCCAGGATGGATCAGATCACCGCCAGGCTTGATGACGATGGCTGGAGTAGTCTTAAACTTTTCCTTCTTGCAAATGACAAATCAGCAAATGTCCGTTCGATGGTTGCAAGCAGAATGGGAGGCGTGTTTGTTCGCGAGAGAGCGGATATTAAGGCAGGGCTTGTTGAGGCTCTCAGTGATACGTCTTCTCAGGTCCGCATGTTTGCCTGTCAATCTCTAAAGTTCTGTAAAGATCGCTCCTGTCCACCCGTCGTTGCCAGCCTCTTGGACGACACGGATTGTGAAGTCCGAGTTATTGCGGTTCGCACTTTAGGATGGATTGGCTCGCCAAAACACGTACGTGACATCCTTCGCGTATATGAATCGCGTGAACATCAACCCGGCGATGAGTGGGTTTTCGCTGATGCTCTCAGTCGGCTAGGAGAACAGAAGGTGTCTCTTAATGCGGCAATGAAGTGTATGGATTCCGCACAGAACAATAACTGGAATGTAAGATATTTAGCTGTCTCCGCATTGGAATTCAATAAGTCGCGAGCGGTAGTCCCGGCTCTGATCCAAGTGGCTGCGATGGTGGGAGAACCATTGTTCCGAATATGCGTCTACGCCCGTTGATATCGATTGCCAGAAGCTCAAATAACTCACGAAAAAGTATTCATTATTGAAAAACTGACGGCCACTAAAAAAGGACCACAAATCATGGCTCACAATTGGAACCGCCGGGAAGTATTGCAGTCACTCTCGCTGGGGGTGGTCGCCGGAAACCACCTGATGGCTGCGACTGTTAAGGAGTCGGTTGCCGCGCCACTTGCCCGATGCACCGTTTTCAACTACCGTGGCGAACCTCTGGGTGTTAAGGAGTTCGATCGCTTTCATACTTGCGATTTGTTGTTGCGGCCGTTCACGTTCCAGCCTCGGTTCGAGCCGGGAATTGCCGCCTTCCAGCCTCCAGAGCGGCCGTTTCGTATCGCGTTGCCGCTAGCCGTGCCGGGCTTCGGCGAGGTTTTTGTCTATGCCGACAATCGAGGTCGCGGGTACACCGCTAAATCTTTTTCCGAGAAGCCGTTGATGTTGAACTACGAGTTCGCGGCAGACCGCTTGGCGACGGTTCGCGCCCTCTCCGAAGAGTGCCGCCGGTCGGGCATCACGATTTCGGCGGCCGCGCTCGAACGGATGGAGAAAGCCAAGGCCTTGCTGGACCGCGCTGAAAGCGAGGCTAAAGACCGCCCAGCTTTCGTGCGGACGCTGATGTCGTCCTTGTGCGAGTCGCTTTGGGCGGGCGAAATGATGGTGACACAACGGGCGGAGCAGAACATTGCCCGAAACGGTCCGCGTCCCGGCTTTCTTTTCGGCTGCAATGCGTTCGGCTACGGCCGGCACGGCAAGCTGTATGCCGAGCGTTTTGAGGCGATCTTCAATTTCGCCACGTTGCCCTTTTATCGTGGAGGTGTGGAACGTGTACAGGGGCATCCGAATTACGGGCATGCCGAGAGTATTCTCGAATCCCTCCTGCACACACAGATCGTTCCCAAGGGGCATCCTCTCATCTTCCTGGTGCCGGAGGCCACCCCCGATTGGCTTCGGAAGCGATCATTTCAAGAGACCAGGCAACTGTGCTTGCAGCATGTTCGCGAGGCGATTCTGAAGTTCCGCAACCGCATCCATATTTGGGACGTTGTTAACGAACCCCACGTTCAGCCGGACATCGGGCCGAATTCTCCGGAAATGCACGGCTTCGATAAAGAAAAAAACGTGGAACTTACGGTGGCCGCCCTGAAGACAGCTCGCCAGGCGGATCCCACGTGTTTCCGCCTGGTCAATTCTACCGGCACCTGGTCGGATTATTACATGAGCCGCCAACCCGCACCCTGGCAGCAAAGCCCATACGATTTTCTGCAAAAGCTCAAAAACACCGGGGCGGAGTACGAGGCGGTGGGGCTGCAATACTATCACTCGGGGCGCGACATGCTGGAATTCGAACGCAACCTGGAAACCTTCAAGACTTTCGGCAAACCCATCCACATAACCGAACTCGGCATCTCTTCCAAGACGGAAAATGTTGATCCCAGTAAAATGTGGGGAGGAGGCGATGGCGGGGCCGCGTTTGTTTGGCGTGGAGAACGCTTTACCGAAGAAATCCAAGCACAGTGGGTGGAGGCGGTTTACAAGATCGCTTTCAGCAAACCGTATGTGGACGCCATCACCTGGTGGGATTTCATTGATCCGGGCTTTCCTTTAAATGCCGGCCTTCTGACCGCCGACTGCACGCCGAAACCATCCTATCACAGACTGCTGGCACTGCTGACGAAATGGAAGAAAGAAGGAATTCTGGATAGCGTAGGAGGACATGCCGGCGCCGACGGCTAACCGGCTTCGTTATTCTTAATTCAGCAGGCCGTGGCGCGGTCAGGTATTTCGTGTCCGTTGAACTTGGATCATTTGCTACATCGGAATCAATAAACGCTTCCAAGCGGGCGTTTAGCCTATAGGAGAAAAATGATGAGAAGCCGTATTGGAATCTTTGTGCTTATGATGTTACTAATAGGGGGGCTTGCCGTGAAGGCCGCGGAAAAGGAGACGATTGGACGGCCGGTGCGGGTGGTGAGTGTGGGCATGTTCAATAAGGGCATTGAGAAGACCGCGGAGGTGGTCGAACGCGAGGCCGCAGTTGGGGCGGATCTGATTTTATTGACGGAAATTTGGACGGGCCGGAAACCGCTGGCATCCTTGGAGGATGATCCCGCCATGGTCACGATGGCGGCCATCGCCAAAAAATACCGTACTTACATTGTTTCGCCCGTGCTTAGAAGAGACAAAAAAATAATCTATAACTCGGCCGTGCTTATAGATCGGAATGGTAAAATTGTGGGCATTTATGACAAGCTTTATCCGGTCATGCCTGATCCTCCGGATGTCGACCGAGGTGTTCCCAACTCACAACCCGGCCACGATGCCGTGGTTTTTGAGACGGATTTCGGTCGCATTGGCATGGCAATCTGTTTCGATGCGCAATTTCCCGAGGGATGGCAGCGGTTGGCGCAACAAGGCGCGCAATTAGTGTTATTTCCCAGTGCCTATTCGGCCGGTCGATCACTTGCCGCCTACGCCACACTGCACCACTATTACATAGTGTCCTCTTGTTGGGGCGGCGAGTGTCAAGCCTATGATATTACCGGCGAAAAATTACTGGATGAAAAAGAAGGTGTAAGTCGGATTACGTTGGACTTCGACCGCCGCATTTTTCACTACAACGACTCATATAACTATCGTGGCCAACGCGACAAACTGTTAAAAGAAAATCCGGGAGTCGTCATCGACAAACTGCTCAGACGCGAGGACTGGTACGTTCTCAAAGCCGTAGAGCCGGGCGTCTGTCTTCCCGAGCTTGTGAAGAAATACGATCTTCAACAACTCCACGAATACCTCGATAAACAACGGTTGGTGTCAGGTAAGTTGCGCGGCTACCGTTTCCAGCGTCTTGGACCAGATTCGAATGTTTCGCTTCCGACCGGCTCGCCCTTCGAACCGCAACGAGGACGGTAATCGTCCGTTTGGTCGGGCTCTTGGACGAAGGCTTTGTTCATTGCGCCCCCCCTGCCCTGCCATGCTTATCAGTCTCTCATGCGTACAGACGTTTCGTCTACAATCCACAGCTTGCCCGAAAGCGGTTCAGCCTCTAAAATCAGCGGCAGGCGTCGAATGATAGCCAAGACATGGTTTTTGTCGAAGCGAGCTGGGCGTAACACGACGATTCCAGCGTAGTCTTTTGGCGGATAGGTCCTAATATCGGAGAAGTCCAAATCAAGCGTGACTATTGAGCGACCTTCACGACGGCAGGTTTCCGACAGATTGGCGTCGGATTCACCAACCATTTGCTGGTCGTGAACGGTTAAGGCGTCATGTCCTGCCTCTGACAGAATCTCGGCGGTTTCGCTCGGAAGATTCTCATCAATCTTGAATTTGACCATCATGAGGTGCCCGTGGGTAACGCCACGGTGCGCTGTCGGGCAAGATCAGCGGCGTAGGCCATGGCCGCTTGAATGTCTTCGGACGTCAACGGCGGGTAGCTCTGGAGAATATCCTCTATTGCATGACCGGCAGCCAAATTGTCTAGTACAACCGCAACCATGATGCGAGTACCTTTAATGCACGCCTGCCCGTGACAGATGCCAGGGTCGACTGTAATTCGTTCACGCCATTCCATTTTGGAGTTCTCCAACAAATATGCCAAACAACTTTGTCCTCTCTATTCTACCATATCGTTGTAGGAGGCGTCCAGTCGTTTTAGCTCAAGATGGAGGCTCAATTCGCGCGGACTACCCTACGTATTCTCGTTTCAGTCCCCCTACCCTGCCCTGTTCATTGGCACTTTGCCAGCAGCTTTACATAAAGCTTGTGAATCTCTTCGGTCATATACTCGTGTCCGAAGATTTCTTTGCAACGGCGGCGGCCTTCCCGACCCAGCCGATCGCGTAACTCGGTGTCGGCGGCAAGTTTTGTAATTGCTTCGGACAGTGTGTCGATGCTCTTGGGCGGAAGAAGATAGCCCGTCTCGCCGTTTGCCACGACCTCTCGGGCACCGTCGACGTCGTAGCTGATAACCGGCTTGCCGGCGATCAAGGCTTGGGGCAAAACACGGGCCAGACCTTCGCGGAGGCTGGTGTGGACTACTATATCCATAGCCGAGATCATCGCCGGGATTTCTTCGCGGGGAACCAGACCGGCGAAATGGAAGTATTCACTTAAACCGGCGGTGGCAATTTTGTTTTCCAGGGACTCGCGGAGGATGCCGCTGCCGACGAACAGGAACCGCACGTTGGGCTCTCGGTGAACAACATCGCGGGCGGTTTCGATTACGTACTCGTGACCTTTGAGATTAAACAGCCGGGCGATTTTGCCGACGACAATATGTTCGGGTTTATAGCCGAAGCGGGCGCGTGTCTCCTCGCGATACGCGTGCGATTCCAAGAGCGGTTCGACTTCCATGCCGCTGTAGATGGTGGTGAATTTTTCCCGCGGCGCCACTCCGGCGTCGACCATCAGGTCGGTCATGGCGTCGGCAACCGATATGAAGGCGTGACATTTTGGCGCGGCCCATCGCTCGCATAGTCGAAAAACGTTCCTGGCCGCCGCGCTTTGATACGGATGGAACGGCGCGCCATGGACCGAGTGTACTATCACCGGTACCCGCAAGGCGCTAGCCGCCGCGCGACCGAGGATACCGGCCTTGGCGCTGTGGGTATGCACCACGTCCGGGC
>JAFGTN010000757.1 GCA_016934075.1 Pirellulales bacterium | reverse complement strand
GTCCCGTCGTATTCGGTATTCGAGGGCGACTGGGGACCCATGTGCGGCGACTGGCGACCGAATCAGAACTGGCACAACGGAACGCTCAAGCCGGTCAGCGACGCCGCCCACGCACTGGGGATGAAGTTCCTAGTCTGGGTCGAACCGTGCCGCGCCATTCACGGTCGACCGATCACGCTCGAACACCCTGAATATTTTCTCACCGGAAATGCCGACGGTAAGATCCGTGAAGGGCAGACGCTTCTGTTGGATCTCGGTAAACCCGAATCCTTGAAGTGGGCTATCGATGTTGTATCCGGCCTAATCAGGGATTACAACATCGACTGGTACGAAGAGGATTTCAACATTCAACCGAATCCTTATCTGGAAACAGCCGATAAGCCGGATCGTTTGGGGATGAACGAGATGCGGTTTGTCGAAGGCCATTTTGCTTTCTGGGACGCACTTACCAAAGCGTTCCCGCACCTGGCAATTCTCAATTGTGCCAGCGGCGGACGGCGACTCGACCTGGAATCGATTTCGCGAGGACAACCTCTCTGGCGAAGCGACTACAACTGCTTCCCTGAAGCGACTTCCGAGTCGACACAGGATCAAAGTTACGGCATTCAGCATTGGCTCCCGATTCAGGGGAGCGCGACTCGAGGTTGGACGATTTTAGATACCTATGACGCCCGCAGCGCCTTGAACCCCGGCATGGAAAACTGGCTCACGGGCAAAACAGAGCCAGAGTGGTTGCAGATCAAGGCCAACGTTGTCCTGGGAAAACGTTGCAAGAAGTACTTCTTCGGCGATTTCTATCCATTAATCCAACAGCAACGTAGTCCGGCCGCATGGACCGCTTATCAACTGTATCTTCCCGAACAACAAGAGGGGATGATTCTCGCTTTGCGCCGTGCCAAGAGCGACGTTAGCGAGATGACGTTCGATCTTCTGACGATCGATCCGGCAAAATCGTGGAAGTTTGAAGATTACGATTCCGGAAAAACCTGGGGCGTCAGCGGTAAGCAGATTCGCGAAGAAGGATTCGAAGTCGTTATCCCCAACCGCCGCGATTCCCGACTTATCTTCTACTCCGTCGATAGTACGGATCAACCAAAAAAACGGTAAAGAATAAAGTAACTATAAATTCGGAGAACAGATCATGAAACGGCCGCTCGCCCTTATCGCAATCTTTCTCGCAACATCTCTGTACTTTGCAACTGTCTCGAACGCTCAGCCCCCTAAAGCCCAGATTTCCGTCGAGCCTTACTCATCAAAACCAACGGCCGACGAGATGGCGTTTGTTGCGCAGTGGAAACAATTTCTATTGAAAAAGGGGAAAGCCGACTCGGGGCGTTACGTTGCCGATCTGCCCTTCTCGTTCAAATGCGGCAATCGAAGCAGCCGGGAGTGGGTCAAGATTGATACGGCGGAGATCGTGTCGGGCGATTGGCAGGCTGACAAGACCTGCTTGCATACGTTGACCTGGAAAGACGACCAGACTTCGCTTGTTTGCGAAATGAAATTGACCGAATTCCGGGATTTTCCCGCCTTTCAGTGGGTAGTTTATGTCCGCAACGACGGGAAAAGTGATTCCCCAAAAGTGCATGACTTTTGGGGAATCGATACATACTGGAACGCGGCGGACGGGACGATGCCCGTTTTGCATCGTTCCGTAGGCTCTCCCGGCCACGAAGACGATTTTCAATTCCGCAGCGAGATTATGCACAGTTCGATGTGGAGCAAAAGCCGTCGAATTCCAATGGACACTCCCTCGAATGCCGCTTGGGCGCAGGTCAACTCTTACCTCATTCCAATGGATAAACGTTCGAGCGCCATATGGATGCCGCTGTTCAATTATCAGACCGGCGGCGACGGACTGATTACCGGACTCGGTTGGAGCGGTGCATGGCGAGCCTATTTCGATCATCAGGGAGGAGGAAAATCGACGATTCTGGCCGGAGTCGAGAACTTCGATTCGATCCTTCATCCGGGCGAGACGGTGCGTTCAACGTTGAATCTGGCCCTCTACTGGAAAGGCGAGTTGCTGCACGGCCAGAACATGTTCCGCAAGCTGGTGCTCGAGCATTATTCGCCCCGTATTGAAGGAAAACTGGTCGAGCCGCCGATTTCCGGAGTTGTCTGGGGCGGTGTTCCGTCGAAGGAGCATCTCGAAATCATTGAAAAGATCAAGAAGTATGAGATTCCCTTTGATGTTTATTGGTTCGATGCCGGTTGGTACGGAACGGGGGTGGTCCCGTCGTATTCGGTATTCGAGGGCGACTGGGGACCCATGGCTGGCGACTGGCGTCCGAATCCCAACTGGCACAATGGAACGCTCAAGCCGGTCAGCGACGCCGCCCACGCACTGGGAATGAAGTTTCTCGTTTGGGTCGAACCGTGCCGCGCCATTCACGGCCGACCGATCACGCTCGAACATCCCGAATATTTTCTGACCGGAAATGCCGACGGTAAGATCCGCAACGGGCAAACGTTGCTGCTGGATCTCGGCAAGCCCGAGGGCTTGAAGTGGGCGATTGATGTCGTCAGCGGTCTGATCAGGGATTACAACATCGACTGGTACGAAGAGGATTTTAATATCGAACCGAATCCTTATTTGGAAACGGCAGCCAAGCCGGACCGTTGGGGAATGAACGAGATGCGGTTCATAGAGGGGCATTTTGCTTTTTGGGACGCGCTTCGTAAAGAGTTCCCTCACTTGGTGATACTCAATTGTGCCAGTGGCGGTCGGCGACTCGATCTGGAGTCGATTTCGCGTGGTCAACCTCTCTGGAGAAGCGATTACAACTGCTTTCCCGAAGCAACCGCCGAGTCGACACAGGATCAGAGTTTCGGCATTCTACATTGGCTCCCGATTCAGGGGAGTATGACTCGAGCTTGGACGATTTTGGATACCTATGATGCCCGAAGCGCCTTGACTCCAGGCATGGAAAAAAGTCTCGTTGCCAAGACAGAATCCCAGTGGCTACAGATCAAGGCGAATGTCGTTCAGGCACAACGTTGCAAGAAGTACTTCTTCGGCGATTATTATCCCTTAACACAACAGCAACGTAGTCCGGCCGCATGGACCGCTTATCACCTGTATCTTCCCGAAAAACAAGAGGGAATGTTTCTTGCTTTACGCCGCCCCAAGAGCGACATTAGTTCGATGACTTTTGATCTTCTCACGATCGACCCGGCCAAACGCTGGAAGTTCGAAGACTACGATTACGGAAAAACCTGGACACTTTCCGGCAAAGAGATTCGCGAGAAGGGATTCGAGGTCGTTATTCCCAAACGGCGAGATTCGCGGCTAATCTTTTACTCGGTCGATAGTACGGATAAGCCGAAAGGGCAGTAGAAGCGAGGACTCTCTAAACTCTAAACTTTTGATCATCATGTTTTTGAGATGAAAATGCTCTCACCAAACACGTATTCCGCCATATTTCTGTTTGTATATGTTTTTCACGCCACAATTTTGGTTGCCGCGGAAGACGCCTTGCAGCGCGGACCATTCATAAATACATGGCTTGTTGCCGGCACATTTGATAACGATCATAATAACTCGGGATTCGAACGGGATTGGATCGATGAAAGGAATATCTTACCTGGTGAGGGATCCAAGGCCGGCGGTAAAACATGGTCGTACTTCGACGACCGGCTTTTCTCGCGAAACTACGACGATTACCAGGACCTGTTCAGCTACTTCAAGGTCAAACTCGGTCAGCCGATCGCTGCCAAGGTGGCCTACGCACATGTTTACGTGCATAGCCCCACGGCACAAAAATCCCAGTTGCGAGTAGGGGCCGACAACCAATTCAAGGCCTGGCTGGGCGGCAAGCCCGTTGCCTCGAGCACGGAGAGTACGCCATATCGCGACCAGATCAAGGCCGACATCGAACTCCAGCAGGGCTGGAATCGGCTGCTGTTAAAGATCGCCAACCGCCAGGACGGCCGCTTCGGATTATATGCGAGGCTGTGCAAACCGGACGGCATGCAAGTTCCCGGTTTGACGTTATCCGTAAATCGCGGCGAAAAGCTGGCTGTTTCCACAAAACACATGGCGGCCGCAAAGACGTCGGCTATGCCGGCCGCCTTCCGCGAGTGGCCTTATGTGGGGGCCAGCGCGTTTCGTGCCGGCGGCAACACACAAGATTACCTGCGTCAACCGCAAATTGCCATGCAAGCCTCGGATTTCGTGCTTGCGGCTCAAGGCGGCCGCCCACCGTACACGTGGAAGCTGACAGGCGGCAATTTGCCAAAAGGCTTGAATCTCGAAAAAAGTGGGACCATCCGCGGCACTGTCGATGGTTCTGTCAAATTGGGTGAGTATAAATTCGAAGTCCAAGTTTCAGATGAGTCTCGCCGGACGGCAAAAAAACAATTATCGATCACTGTAAACGAGCGGCCCAATAAGTGGTATGAAGAGGCACGCCTCTGCGCATTGATCCACACGCCAACGTGCCTTTCCGACGATCTGTTCCCCCGCTTCGTGAAAACCATGCGGCGGCAAGGATATCAACTCGGCCTGCCCATCTCCTATAACAACGGCTGCGGGAGTTATTACTGGCCGTCTATCTTCGATCCTGATTGCCCTCGTGGCGATGTTGTGGGCAAGTATAAAAAGGCGCTGGAGGCCGAAGGCATCAAGTTCGGTATGTATATGGGCAATATGCATCTAGCGCAAAACGGTGGAGCCAACGGTGCTATCCTCGCCGTGGAAGACGCTATCCGACGCTACCGGCCCGTTGCTTTCTGGTTCGACTGGGCCGGCTGGGATTGTGTTTCCGTCGATGCCGTTTACAGCATGATTAAAAGCTACAATCCCGAAACAATCGTAATTCTCAACGGCGTGCAAACGATGAGCAACGGCGATTGGGACGTGATCTGTATCGAAGGCTGGGGCGCGTGGGGCGACGGCATGTGGGACCTCTGGCCGTTCAGGCTCGACTGGCCTAAACTCCACCGCATGGAAACCTGGCGGATGCTGGCCGATCCGGCCTTCGAACCCTCGAAAGGTATCGTTCCAGACTGGCAAGAGTATCTCCGCGTGCAGATATCGCTCATTGCCGAAGGCTACATCGCCAATATCGATCACAGCCCCACCATTCAGTCTGGCCTGCCCTACAAAACCCGCCATGGGCATTTGAAAAAGGTGGAAGATTCGCCCGTCTGGGTTTGTCACGAAAATATGGCCGATTGGGCCAGTCCGGATGGAATGCCCGCGCTGTACGAGTCGTATACAAACGTAAATCCGGGCCCCGTGCAAGAAGCCGCCTGGGGATACAGCACAATGAATCTCACGCGCGACACGGTTTATCTGCATGTGATGAAAAATGCCCGCGGCAAAACGGGCTTGCCTGCTGGAAACGTCTTGAAGGTCACTCCCATCAACCGCAAAGTCAAGTCGGTGTGGTGGATGAATCGAAATAAAACTGTGCCCTTTGAGCATAAAGATGGCCGGCTGACGATCGAGCTCGGTGGTATAGTGCCCGATCCGGTCGACACGATCTTTAAAATCGAATTGTCTGAGTCGTTGCAGCCTCTGTCACCGATGACCCTCGACAATTTCAAAGTTATTCCGCCGGGCAACTTGGCATGTCACAAGCCTTCGCGACTGCTCAGCAACCGGGATTCGCGCGGCCTGATTCCCAGCTCGACTCACTTCGCGCAGTTCGGTGTGGACGGTGATCGCAACACGGCCGCATGTGCCGGCGGTGAGTATCCCTGGACTTACCACGTCGACCTCGGCAAGGTGCACCCGCTTTCCCGCATGGTGATCCACTTCTCCCCGAATGGATACGCCACCGAATACAAGATCATGTTGTCGGCCGACGGCAAGACCTGGAAAGACATGGCGCACGTAACGGACTGCAAAGGCGGGACCGCTAAACACACTTTTGCCCCTACCGACGCCCGTTACGTGCGAGTTCGTTCTCTGAAGCCCGACGGTCCAAATCAGACCGGTGCTCAGATGATAGTTAGCGAGTTGGAAGTCTATTAAAAGGTTCAGGAAAACTGCTTAGGGATGACTCAAGATACAAACACAACGAGACGACCTTTAAAGGAAGATCATATCTTGTCTACTCGACAAAACGCTCTTATTGGTTTAATAGGAACGTTGGTTCTTGCCGGTCTGTGCAGGGCCGATATGCCCACCGTAACGAACAGCAACGAAACCAACCGCATACAGAGCCTCAACGGCACGTGGAAACTGGCCACTGATCCCCGCAATGAAGGCAAAAAACTGAAGTGGTCCGAAAATCCGCCGGAGAATAAGTCCCGAGCCGCCCGGGTTCCGGGGGCAATTGGAGAGGCATTTCCTGATTATCATGGCGTCGCTTGGTATTGGACCGTTTTTCGCTCCAAGCTGCATGCGAAGTCCGGAGGAACTTTGGCCGTCCGGTTCCGTGAAGTGGATTACCACGCCGACGTTTGGCTGAACGGCGTTTTTCTCGGTAGCCATGAGGGCGCGGAATTTCCCTTCGAACTCAAATGCGGCGATGCCCTGCGTCCCCATGCGGAAAACCTGCTGGTGGTGCGGGTGATCAATCCTGTCGAGGAACCGATCGACGGATTTGTGCTGGGCGACACGGCGCATCGCTCGAAGTTCAACAAGAACTACGGGATTGGCGCCCTATATAACTACGGCGGAATCACCCGAGGCGTCGAATTGATTGAAATCGACCCCGTGCGTATCCTAGACGTCCATGCACAGGCGGATATGAAGGAAAACTTGATCAAAGTCTCCACTAATCTGCAAAACGATTCTAAGGCTGCGGTCAATGGCTGCATGACAGTCACAGTCCGGCTTAAGAATTCGGACCTTGTCTTAAGCCGGCAGAATCTGACTTTTTCCGCGCCCAGCGGCGAAAGCAAACGTGCCGTGAAGATTACGATCGCCGAACCCCACTACTGGAGTCCGGAGGATCCGCAATTCTATCTCGTCACGGTGGGCGTGGAATGTGAAGCGGAGGGACAAGTGCGACAGGATCAAAGGACGGTTCACTGCGGGTTCAGGGAATTGCGTGTGGACAACGGATATTTTCGCCTAAACGGGAAACGGGTTCTCTTGCGGTGTCTGCTTGCAGAAAACGATTATCTCGTCGGTGAAAAAATAATGCCGGAGCATTTGAGGAGGGATCTGATTTTCGCCAAGGCCGCAGGCTTCAACACGATCCGCTTCTTCAACGGCGGCGTCTATCCCGAACAACTCGATTTGTGCGATGAAATCGGGCTCATGGTCTACGAGGAATCCTATGCCAGTTGGTATCTCTCCGATCCGCGCCTCAAATCCAAGTTCTCGGATATGTCAAAAATGCCCCAGCGCTTTGATCGTTCGATGCTGGGCGTGGTCCGGCGCGACCGCAACCATCCGAGCGTCATCATCTGGGGCATGCTGAATGAAACATTCGATGGGCCCGTTTTCCGCCATGTCTACAACAGCCTTGGAAAGCTGCGAGACCTGGACGATTCCCGTGTAGTTCTGCTCAACAGTGGCCGCTGGGATGGCATTATAACTGTCGGCTCGCTCTCCAATCCTCACAGCAGGGAGTGGGAGCCTTTATGGGGAAAGGAAACGGCCGGCGGAATTCCAGTAGCAGAAGTCGATGCGCAGGGGAAAACTGAAATCAAGTTCTATCAAGGTGGACTTGGCGAGTCGGTAACGATGGGCTTTGGGGATTTTCATAGATACCCGCGTGTGCCGTGGAAGAAATGGGACCGGGATTTCTATAAATACCATGGGGGCGATGCGAAGCCCATGTTTCTCTCCGAGGTCGGCACGGGAAGCTTGCTTGATGTTGTCAATGCATTATACCAATGTCGTGCGGCTGGTTCTGCAGTAGAAACGAACTACGCCATGGGGCTCCGCAAACAGGCGGAATTGTTGCTTGCCGATTGGAAGAGGTTAGGCATGAACGAAGTATATGCTTTTCCCGAAGATCTGTTTGTCGACAGTTACCGGCAACAGGCGCGGCAGACGCGGTTGGAGTTGGATTTGATCCGCTCCAACCCGAAATTCTGCGGCTACGGCATAACCTCAATGGTGGATTGGAACGTGGGAGCAGGCCGGTGGACTTATGACCGTGAGCTTAAAACCGGAATGCTGGAAACGCTCAGAGACGGCTGGGCTCCCTTGCGATGGTGCCTGTTTGTCGAACCCGGTCATGTCTACGCGGGCCGGGAGTTCGAGCTCCAAGCCGTGCTGGCGAACGAGGACAGGCTTAAATCGGGAACGTATACCGCACATTTCAAACTCTTTGGCAAACCGGGAGTTGTTTGGGAAAAACGCGTCGAATTGTCCGCACCGCAAGCTCCGACGGGTGCCGACGCCCCGCTGACGATCAATGTATTGCATGAACGCGTCAAACTGGATGTTCCGCCCGGCGACTATGAGTTCGCCGCGAGTTTGGAAGGAGGCGGATCGGTCGCGGGAGGCCGACGGAAGTTCTATGTGTCGCGGTCGGCTTCTGCTTCGCCACCATGCGAGGTCACAGTCTTGGGTCTGGGCGAAGATATGGTGCGCCGACTGCAATCCCATAGCATAACTTGCCGGCCATGGAATGCCGCCGATCCGGCCACTACCGAGACCATCCTCGTCGGCAACCTTTCCGCCAACGCCGGCTTCGATCTGCGCGAGTGGTCGGGTCTGATGAGCAAGGCCGCTCGTGGCTGTAAGGTCGTGTTTCTCTCGCCGCTGGCATTCAAACGCGGCGATAATTCCACCGGATGGCTTCCATTGGCCAACAAGGGACGCTGCCACCAATTCCACGACTGGGTGTATCACAAGGAATGTGTGGCGAAGGCGCACCCCGTGTTCGATGGACTGCAGGACAAGGGCGTCATGGACTGGGAATATTACGGTCAGGTCATTCCGCAATACCTTTTCATGGGGCAGGATACTCCCGACGATGTAGCCGCGGTCGCCTTCGCCACGGGCTATCAGGATGGGACTTTGGGCGAAATCTTTCGGCACGGGTATGCGTGTGGGTTGTTGTTTGCGGGTTATCGTTTCGGCAACGGCTGGTTTTATCTCAACACGTTCCCTCTCCTTGAAAACCTGGATGCCAATCCCACAGCAGACAGGATGCTGATAAACATCATCCGCTATGCTCAAAAGGACCTCGGCAAACCGCTGACCCCTTTTCCGGCTGATTTCAACACCTGGATGAGCAAACTTTATCCGTAAACGCGTGAAGACGGGAGAACTCCGATATTGGCACACCACCACAAACCAGCCATCACAATGAAAACTCATAAACGTCTTTCCAAGTATGTGTCCAACAGTCTGCTTGTTTTGATTGGGCCTGTTGCCTTGTGTCCCCTGCTTGCCGCTGCGGAAATTGTGCGTCCGGATGTGGCCGAGGTGGCTGCTGTCGAGCAAGCCAACGAAAGCCTGTCGCCGATGAAGGCGTTCGAGAACCTCGAAGCCAAGGACGGCGATTGGCGGGTGGAGAAGAACACGCTGGTACAGACCGACGGATCTGCATCTTACTCGCGAACTTTCATCAAAGGACCGCGCTGGATGGACTGCATCATCAAAGCGAAGATGCGGGTGGATGCCGTCGGGGGAACGGAGGATTCACGTGGCGTGCGGCTGATCGTCCGCGGTGATGAAAAAACAGATACGTTCTATACCGTCGGCCTCTGGGCGGGCAGCCGCCAGGTACGTATTGAAAAGTCGCATGGGCTGGCTTTCGAGCCCATGAAGAGCGACCACTTCGGAACTCCGGCGGTGGCGCCCTTTCCGGTGGAACTCGGCAAGACTTATGATGTGACCGTGGTGGCCGACCATGGGACGATTTACTGCTATATTGACGGCAAGTTTGCCGTGATGGCGCAAGAGCACGATTTCACCACCATGCCGGTCGGGAGAGTGGGTTTCTTCACGAACGGCGCGACTGGCACATTCAGCGACGTTTCCGTTAAAGGACTCAAAAAAGCCGCCTCACCCATCACTCCGTACGCGGGAAATCCACTGAACGTGCCGACCTATGCGCCCGCGGTGGTCAAGGACGACAAGTACCGCATGTGGGACGGCATGGGCCGATACGCCGAATCCGAAGACGGTATTACCTGGACCCGACCGGCCGGCATCGAACCCGTCGTCAACCGAGGCAACAAGGGCGATTGGCCCACCGGCAACCAGTGCGGCGATCCCGACGTTCTGAAACTCCGCGGCCAATACTGGATTACGTTCTGGTCTACTTGCAACCGGCGCAACATGGCTTTCGACGGCATGGGCATCAAACGCTCGAGGGACGGCATCCACTGGACACCCGAGCCGGCAAATCCCGTTTTCTATATGGGACCTTATGGTGACTGGGATGAATTTGTGGTGGGCGATCATGCAATGATCAAAGACGGTGATTTCTTCAAGATGTGGCATGTCGGCATCAATCACGGACAGCGGGGCTACCGTAATGAATTTGGCTACGCAGAGAGTAAAGACGGCTTAAACTGGCGCAAGTGTCGCCCTAACCCGATTCTGACCCAGGGCGAACCGGGAACTTGGGACGGAGGCTGGATCTACGCTGCGGGGGTCGTGAAAATTGATGACGAACAGTTAGGCTCGCACGTCTATGCGGGCAAGTCCGGCGGCAGTTATCACCTCTTCTACACCGGTCAACCCAGCAACAACGAACTAGCCGTCGCCGTTAAACGCATCGGCTACGCGTACTCGCTCGACGGCATCAATTGGGTCAAATGGAACGACCCGAACACCACCGAGCCGCCGTTTCAAGCCAGTGATCCGGTGGTGAGTTGGTCGGAATATGGGAAGAAAGGATCTCTTGGAGTGGGCGCCGGCACGGCCCTGCGCGTAGGCGACGAAGTGCGAATCTACCACTCGTTCTATGACGAGCGGCTGGATCTTCCGCGGCAGGACGGGGTTATCGGCACCGGCTTCGCCACGGTCAAAGTGGATACGTTACGAAAGATCATCACCGATGCAAAAGCCAAAGGCTTGCTTAAGCTCGCGAGTCGCCAAGAGATCGATGCCACGCTCGATGATCCCTTGCCCCAATCAATGTGGGATGATTTGCAGGGCCAAGTGCTGGCGGCGGTGCAAGCGAAGCAGTCGGGTAGCGCGGACGGCGAACGTTCGGCCCTGGCCGAGATCGCGGCCACCCGCGCCAAGTTCACCAAGGCCCTGCGTCGCCACTATGAAGGCGCTTTTGCTTCGTTGAAAAAGGTCGTGGACCAATTGGAGGCCGGAGGAGACGTGACCGAGAAAGTACTCTGGAGTCTTCCGGGCGAGCGAGTAGGGAAAAACCAGGCACAGATAGAATTAAAGAACTTGAACGTTGCGATCGGAAATAATCCCATCATGATCGAGGTCCAGGCAAAATGCGACCGCTTTCATGTCGCGCGGGTGGCGTGGGCAACGGGCGATGGGTTCAAGGACGGCCAGGAAATACACTTCAACGCCGGCTACCCCGGGGAAGAGTACCCGACCCACCGCGTTACGATT
>JAFGTN010000756.1 GCA_016934075.1 Pirellulales bacterium | reverse complement strand
CGACGGTCTTGTCGATATAGATGTTCCGGTTGAATGACAAGACTGGGGGCAAGCCCCGCTGACAATAAACATAAAAGGAAATCGAAAATAAAATGTGCGGAATAAAAATCTATGCGACATTGGTACTGGCTGCCTTTCTCTTTACGAGCAACTCGGATTCTTTACGCGGAGACGAGCCGGCTGGTAAAATCGAAGTCGCTTTCGACGTCAGTATGGTCGATTGGCCCACCGAACCGCCGGCGCATGTCATGAACAATCCGGCCAAGTTGAAAGCATGGCAGGAAGCCACCTGGGGTGAAAAGGGTCTGGAAACCGCCATGGATACGGCTCTGGCGGCGGGCGCGAAACGCGTCAACTTCCGCGTGCACGCGGCTGGTCCCTATTGGCCTACAAAGGTACCTGGCGCGGCGGCTTCGATGGTCTCGGAGACCGATGCAAAATCAAAAGGCATACCGTCACTTTCGCACACTTGGGACCGTTGGAACATGGTCCAAGCGGCGGCACGCATAGCGCATGGAAAAGGCGTTAAACTCATGGCCTGGTTCGATCTCACCGAAGGCCACGGTGGCTCGCCCACGAAGTGGGCATTGAACCATCCGGAACTGTGTATCGTCGATCGCAAGGGAATACGCCTGGATGGTCCGGTGGGCATCGCTAACAAAAAAGGCGTTCGGCTGGAGAAAACACGAAAGGACATGTCGTACAATACCTTGATTCGCGAAGGTTTTATGACCGCCAAATGCGAGCGGCCAGATGGCACATCGATTGATCCTCACTTATCGATAGCCTACCCGCAAGTCGTGGAATATCGCATCGCGTTGATTAAGGAGTTGCTCTCCTTCGGTGTTGATGGGATTCTCCTGGTAGTGTGCAGTTCTGTCGGGTACGAATCGCCGGTTATTGAGAGTTTCATGAAAGAGCATGGCATAGATCCCCGAAAAATCGGCGAACACGATCCGCGCTGGATCAAGCACCAGGCCAGGTATTTCACCGATTTCGTGCGTAAGGTGAACCAGGTGATCCGTGATGAGGAACGTAAATCGGGCCGGAAATTGGAATTTATCATCGAAGGCCAGGGCGGATTCCCGGGCCCCAATCAGAATATGCAACCAGAAGCGGGCTTGCCGCACGTATGGCGTTGGGCTTTTATGCCCGACTATGTGGACACGGAGACCATCGCCAAGGAGAAACTGGCAGACGGATTGAGTTTCTGGACGCTCCGCGAAGCGAAAAATCTCAGCCCCCAGGCGCGGGCCAACGTCAAACTCTTCACGCGTTATCGATACTCGGGTGACAGTTTCACGCAAGAAAGGTTCAACACCCGCATAGCCGAGGCTCAGAAGCAGGGATTTTTCTGCCTGATTTTGAACGAGTCACGGACTCCTTTGGCCACGATGCGCTGGTTGTATCCAGGCAAGCCGGGCCCACTTTTCGAGCTGAATCGCAAGCTATCGGCCATGTCCAAGTAAAAATTATCTACATAAACAAACCGAAGATTTCACATTATCCAGGCCGACACGACATGGACTTTTCAAACGATTCTCGCTGGATTTGCCAATTCCCGCCTTCGCTAGCCGTGGAAGGTGAATCTTGTTACACGGAAATGTCTCGCATGGGCACTAACCGATTGTTGTTTTGCACAATGATCTACGCTCCCTATCGTATGCTCATGCCCCGCTATCCGCAAAAGGCCCTTTATAGCATGGAGGAAGGCAAATACTTTTTTCTGCCGGAATCACATCGTTATAGGGACCTTCCGGTGCAGCCCACGCCGTCCACCGACTTCGATGGCCGCGATCTATTGGCCGAAGCCGTGCACGGTGCCCGAAAAGCTGGTATCTCGCCTGGCGCCTGGCTTACGTCGTTTGCCAGTGGACTTTTGGCCAAGAGTCACCCGCAGTGGGCCATTCAGAATCTGTATGGTTCGGCCGACCGCCTGTTTCTCTGTTTCAATAATCCGGAAGTGCGTGAATACACTTTTCGGGTTTGTAGCGAGATTGCCGGGCGTTACGAAATCGACGAACTCATGCTCGATAAGATTCCACAGCATTGCATCGAATCGGAATGCATGGCCGGGGGGCGTCTGGATCCGGTTGTGAGGACAATGGCGTCGATATGCTGTTGCCCACATTGTACGGCGGCTGCCGCTGTCGATGGGATCGATTTGCAGGAGTGCCGGCAAAAAGCGATCATGCTATGCGCGGAATTTATGAAAATGTCGCAACATGTTCTCAATGCCAGGGGATATGAATTGCTTGGTGATACGGGTGTACCGCTTCTGCTTGTCGATCATCCCTGGGTTTTGGATCTGTTGCGTTTTAGAATTAATGCCGTGCGCGGAGTGTTAACCGAGGTGCGAAAGCACTTGAATGATATTCGACCGGATGTGAAGCTTTCGATAGCCTTCGTGCCGCCGATCACCTCGGGACACGATGCGGCACAGCCGCGATCCTGGTTGGCGGCTCAGAGCTATGCCGGATATAAAGATGCCGACGCAGATATTATTCATAGCGTTATCCATCAAGATCCTAAGTCCGTCGAGTATGACACCCGCCGGGCGGTAGACGCGGTCGCCGACGGCCATGTGGAAATCGTGACTCATGTGCGTGCATGTGGATCGACGAACCCCTTGGAAATCGGCGATTTG
>JAFGTN010000755.1 GCA_016934075.1 Pirellulales bacterium | reverse complement strand
GGGAAGCTGGTTGAACCTGGAACGCTGGGTTACGCCGCGTACTATCAAAGAAACCTTTTTGCCGCCCACCGATTTCACATATCCCTATATGTCGTCGGAGTAGGGGCATATAATTTTACGTGTGGCACGCCCACAGAATGGGCGTGGAAACTGATAGCCTCTCCACGCCCATTCTGGGCGTGCCACACGGTATTACAAATCATCACGCTTTTTTCATTGCCCGATCGATGGCCTGCTTGCCTTTCGTGCAGGCGTCGTAAGGATCCGGGATTTCCCAAGCGTCGATCATTATCCAGCCTTCGTAGCCTCCTTTGAGTAGGGTGGTGAAAACCGCGTCCATGTCGACGTGGCCGTCGCCGCAGGGGAGATGTTTCGACGTGCCTCCGTCTCGGAGCGTGCCGTCGGTGTCGGTGAGGTGGATGTAGCCGATATTCTTGACGCCGATTCGTTGGGAGAGAATGCGTCGGAGCCAGCCGTTTGGATCGAAAAGATTTGCAGGCCGAAGGCATCGTAAAACCGTTTCAAGGCATCGATGCGTTGTTTTTCATCCGGCCCGGGATAATCGCCCATGGGCCAATTTTGCACCAGTTCCACGCCGTCGAATCCCGTGCGGGAAGCATAATCCAGGATCTCCCAGATCGGAAAGGTCTTCTTGTATTTTGTCGAGGCGGATAAAAAGCCGTTGAGGCCGATGGCCGTTTTCCAGCGTGGTTTCTTCGTTTCGGCGGCCGAAGCGAGGCCCGTTGCCGAGAGACAAAGTGACGCTGTCAGAAATTTCAACGTATCTCGATGCGTAACGCACTTGAGGTCTTTCAACATCCGCAATTCCTCCCAGGTTTACCTTCGCCAAATCGTCAAGCACCTGACGGATAACCGACGTTGACACCAAGTATAGCAAGGTTGTATAAAAAAGAAATACGATAAAAGATAATATATGCCCCCTGAGTTATGGGAATGCTCTATGTACAATATAATCATGCAGTTTTCCTTTCAGGTTAATGCCAAAGTTGTTTTGTGAATCGCAATTGAGATAGAAAATCTTTTCGGGGGAGGCGGGCCAAATGATCCATCGGGACATATCCAAAGAGCGACTGATCACGGAACTGGCGGCAGCGCGGCAGCGGATTGCCGAATTGGAGGAGTTGGACGGCGAACGAAAGCGGGTGAAAGAGGAGTTGCGAGAAGGCGATGAGAAACTACGTATCATCAGCAAATCCGCACTAGATGCGCTGGTCATGATGGATCCCGCGGGCAAGGTTGCGCATTGGAATCCGGCTGCCGAGGAGATGTTTGGCTATGCCGGCGAAGAAATTCTGGGGCATAATCTTCATGGAATATTGGCACCACCTCGTTATCAGCAACAGGTAATAAGCGGCCTGTCGGAATTTTTCAAATCCGGCGAAGGAATGGCCGTTGGGCAGATACTGGAGTTGCAAGCTGCGCGCAAGGATGGCTCGGAATTTCCTATTGAGCTATCAGTATCCCGCATCAAGATGGGTGGCGAGTGGGGAGCCGTTGCTGTCGTGAGAGACATCACGGAACGGAAAAAAACACAGCTATCGCTCCGAGAAAGCGAGGAAAATGTCAGGGCTCTGTTGAATGCAACAACCGAATCCGTATTACTACTGGAGCCTGACGGGACTATCGTGACGCTCAACTCAACCGCGGCTACTCGATATGGAGGGACCGTAGCGGAACTCATCGGGAAGAATTGCTTTGACTTTATTCCACCAGACTTGGCGATCTCCCGAAAAAAGAAAATGGATGAAGTTGTACGCTTCCATCAAGCCGTGCGATTCGAAGACGAGCGGGCAGGATTGATGTATGACAGTCATATCTATCCGGTATTTGATGCATCGGATAACGTAGTCAGATTGGCAGTCTATGCCCAGGACATCACGGAACGGAAAAAAGCCGAAGAAGCGATCAGAAAGGAACAACGGGAACTAAAAAAGTTGTTACAAGCGCGTGACCATGAGTTGAAACTGATTGCTTACGAAATACATGACGGTATTGCCCAGTTGTTGACAGCCACGATAATGCAGTTCGATGCCTGTAACAAATTAAAGGATGTTGCCCCTGAAGAGGCGGAGAAAGCCTGTTGCGCAGCACAGCAGATGGTCGCCAATTGCCTCTCTGAAACCCGCCGTTTAATCGGCCGAGTGAGGCTACCGCTGCTGGATGAGGCCGGCGTGTTGGCCGCCGTGCGGAATCTGATTTATGAGATCAATGATAGGGTGGAAGAAGAGATCGAGTTTTACAGCCAGGTACGCTTTGAGCGTTTGGAACCGGTTCTGGAAAATGCCATTTATCGAATTATCCAAGAGGGACTTGAAAATGCTCGACGCCATAGCCAAAGCAAACGAATTCTGGTCGGGCTGAGGCAAATGGACGAAAAGGTGCTGGTCGAAATCAGGGATTGGGGAGTTGGGTTCGATATAAGGTCAGTAGGGAAAAAATCCTTCGGCTTGAGTGGAATTCGTGAACGTGCCAGATTGCTCGAAGGACACGCTACGATCGATAGCACTCCGGGAAAAGGAACCCGTATCGTTGTGGAGTTGCCTTTGGTATTGAAGGATGGGGGCGAACCGGAGGCGGTGGGTAAGGCTGTTTGATGAAAACAGCATTCTGTTGATAACTGGACTTATGCCCGACTATTTCCGACGATCTTCCGTGGCCAGGCTGATGGCATTGAAATCCGGATCGCAAAAGTGTTTTTGGGTTACATGCTCGAAAGCATCGTCCAACGCCTGACCTTTGATCCAGTGCAGGTAGGCGATGGCAACGCTGGGCGAGCGGTTCATGCCCGCATTGCAGTGAATATAAACGGTGTGCCCGGCTTCGAGTAGTTCGTCTAGAGCATCTACGCAGGCCGAAAGGTTCTTGCGAAGATCGTCCGGGTCGAAATCCCGCACCGGTACCCGCCGCACCTCGATGCCGTTTTCCTCGTAATACTGCACCATCATATCCCAATCGATTTCCCAATAGGCGAAATCCTCTTCCGTCTGAAACGAAAGAACGGCCGTGACTTTGGAGGTTTCTTTGAGGCTGTCTATATCCGACGTGGATCTGGGGGAAGATCCGATCAGGAGTTGCGGGAGGATATGGTCTGGAGTCATGGTATGGGTGTCCCATGTGGCATGTTAAAAATATTATACCTTCCGTCCGCAGGCGGCCGGGCTAACAACTATCGTTTTATCCAAGCGTGGATGAAATCGACTGCATTTTTCACCCCGTCTTCGTCGTGTATTTGTCGGCCGATTGATTCGGCCCGTTCTTTCATCGAAGCATCGGTTGTGGCCTGGATTATGGCGTCGCTCAACTTCTCCACGTTTAATTTCTTTTGTGGAATTGGCGCGGGTCCCACACCCAGGGCCTCGATTCTTGCACCCCAGAGCCGAATCAACTTCGACCCATCGATGGACTGCAGGTATATTAACACGGTTTCAACTCATCGAGCAAGTGCGCTATCGCTACGGCTCGAATCTTTTTTGCCATGTAGGGATTGTTTTGCTACAAACACCCTATTTCCAACACCTCAAGCTGCTAGCTGGTCTGGTGCGTACGTCTATACTCGCGTGGCGTAGTGCCTACAATTCGTTCGAACACGAGACGAAGATGTCGTGCGCTCGTGAATCCACATTCGCGGGCGATTGCAGCGACCGACATTTTGATAGGGTTCACGAGCAATTGCTTGGCATGTTCCACGCGGGTTTCGCACAAGAACTGGTGAGGTGTGAGGCCGAAGTATTCTTGAAAGCGATACTCGAGCCAGCGGCGCGATAGCGATACATGCTCCAGAACATTTTCCACGTTGATACCTTCGGCATAATGCTCGCGTATAAAACATACGGCTTCGCTGAGGTTGGGATTGTCTGCGGCTATGAGATCAGTCGACTCTCGTTCGACAACGGGTCCTGGTGCAACCAGAATGTCACGTTGGGGTGGGCGTTTGCCCGACATGAGTCGATCGAGCAAGGCGGCTGCCTTACGGCCGACTTGTTCGTTGTTGCGGGCTACGCTTGTGAGAGTAGGCTGAGCATACTCACAGGCCATAGGGTCATTGTTGACTCCAATGACGACAATGTCATGTGGAACACGCAGCCCCATTTGCCGGCAAACGTCGACGAGCATCCGTGCGCGATTGTCGTGAACTGCCAGGATTCCGATGGGCGGTTCGACCGCCTCGAGCCAATCGCGCAACTCTCCGAGCCAATAATGCCAGCCCTTCTTTTTTTCAATACTGCTGGTGGCGATCCAATGTGGCACATCGAAACCTTCACGCTCTAGACGTTCAGTAAATCCGGTACCACGCTCTTCGGAATACCATACGTTTTTCAATCCATAGTATGCGAATTGCCAGAGCCCTCGGCTGAGAAGATGCTCGGCGGCTGCGTGTCCGATAGCGCGGTGATCGTTGGTCACTCGCGGCAGACCGGTATCGCGTATGGCGGCCGAAATATTGACGACTGGAATATCGAGGCTTTTGGCGATGGCCACATCGCGTTTTGTGTCAATATGTGCAATTACCCCGTCGCCCGGCCAGCCCTTCAGTTCCGGAGTTGACATGACGAATGTTTCGGGCCCGCCCGTCATAGACCAGTGGATTTGGTTCCTGGCGTACTCGGTAATGCCATGCAGCAAGTCTTGTAAATGCCCCGGGCCCGAGGGGAACGCCAAGGCGATTTGTCTGGTCTTGGCCATGTTAAAGCTTGCGTAAAAAGACCCTTACTGATGTTCTTATGGTACAAATATTATACTATTCATGAGATTTCGAAACAATAGTGCGTAAGAGTGTCTATTTCTTTTCGTAAATAACACTCTTGTGCCCCTGCTTGCCATGCGTAAACGGCAAGGCTGGATTCAACGGTAGCGATATTTCCAGCCATCGCCAGTTTTTGCTTAAGGAATTGAGTGTGTTTCTTGGTACTAGAGAAGAGTATAACGTGGATGTGTTTGTCCGACGCGGTTTTACTCTTGTCGAGCTTTTGGTGGTAATCGCCATTATCGGTATCCTGATTGCTCTGTTGCTGCCGGCGGTACAGGCGGCTCGTGAAGCGGCGCGACGTATTCAATGCGCAAACAACATGAAACAGTTGTCTCTCTCCATGCATAACTACCACCAAGTGCCAGGCTCGCTTCCGGCCGGCGCCTACTATCAGTCAGGCACGCTTGAAATCCTGCATGACCACACGTGGCTCGAATCGCTGTTGCCGTATTTGGAGCAAGCGGCGGTTTACGATCGTCTGGATTTCAGTTTGCCGACAAACGTTCCTCCAAATTCAGATACTTTATTGGGATTGAGCATTCCAAATCTGGCTTGCCCCAGCGATCCGGAGGCGGGTCTTCAGGAAAATCTGGAAGCGCACGGCTATCGCCCGGGCGGCAAGGGAACGTATTCGATGGGCGCATCATACTCACCCTCGGCCGGCCCTTGCGATATGACGGGAATTGGATGCGAATTTGCGGCGATGGCACCTAACTTTAACTGCAAAAGTTGGCAGGGTGGGCGGGACAACTGGGGGACGCCCGGCATGTTCGCCGGTGGTCCCATATGTTATCGTTTTCGCGATTGCAGCGATGGCTTGAGCAATACGTTTCTAGTTGGTGAAACCCTGACTAGATATCATGCACATCGTGGTTATTTCAATTCACTTTTGAATGTAGCCTCGACTAACGTGCCACCTAACTTCTCGCTACAATTCGATGCGGGGTGTGGTTCACACGTGCCCTGGCCGAGTCCGCATCGGGACCCGATGTGCAACTATCGCTGCTACGGTTTCGACAGTCGACATCCTGGAGGTGTGCATATGGCATTGGCCGACGGTAGTGTCGACTTCTTTGATGACACCATAGACTACAAGATCTGGAATTTCCTGGGTGACCGTGCTGACGGGGAGGTCATAGGTGTTTACTGAGATACAGCGAGAGGATAGTTTAGAGAAGAATACTTCGTGCTGCGCGCGACTTGACAGAAGCCGTGTCGGTGTTTGCTTTGCGGAAATACGCCATGCCGTCAACACCCCACGATAAGCCCGAATATGCAGTTCCCGCCCGATATGCGAGTGCCGGGACCAGTGGCCTTACGGCCAGCGTTCCCGCCAATACAAAAGGCTCGCTTGAAATTGACTTTACCCTCAAAGATTAACTCTCTCCTCTACTAAGAAATATAAAAGAACAGAGGTTTCCATGTTCTCCCCCATTAGACGGCAAGCAATTTACATCCAAATCTGTTGGGGGTTAGTATCCGTTCTGGCAATATTCTTTGGGCAATCGGTTTCAGCCCTAGCCTTGGTCAAAGTTGTCGTGCCGGATGCATTACGCGACGACTCCGGAATAAAACTGGCTACAAATGATCTTTGCGATGCCTTTGAAACCGCTCTGGGTACCGGGGCAACAGTTGTTTACCGCACCAACGATGGAATGCTTCCTGAGGGTGACGTGGTTCTAATCAGTGGAGTAAAAGAAACGGGAAACAACACATGGAAATCGAAAAAGTCAGAGGGATTTCGACTGCGTCCGGTAGCTTTGCAAGGTCGCAAAGCCATTGCAGTGGAAGGAGACCCGGCCGGCCTGATGTACGGCACATTCAAACTGTCCGAACGGGTGCGGCTGGGGGATGATCCATGGAAGGTGCGAATGGAAATAACGCCCGCCTTTGCGTTGCGTATGTTTTCTGAAGAAGGGCAGTTGTTTAATCTTCCTGACATTGCTTACTACATCGAGCAGTCGCCCTATGTGAATGAAAAACGTCTGCAAACGGAAATCGACGAGTTGAAACGGCTCATCGACGAGGTTGTCAAGCGTGGCTATAACGCGCTAACCGTGTTGCATGTCAACTTCGAGGATTATATCGACTATCGACACCTCGACAAACGGATTTATGCCGAGGGTGACCGTCATTTAGTTCGCTCGCCCGTGTTTTGCAAGTACTTGACCGAGTTGGCCGACTATGCCCATAAAAGACACGTGCAGTTGTTCTTGCAGCCGTATGAATATCAATATCCGCCACGTCTGGACGAGTTATATGGAGTGAATATCGATAGTCCAAACTTAGAGAAGCTTGTGACGGCAAAGGTTCGCGAACTGTTCGAGCGTGTGCCGCTTGACGGATTGGTGATAACCGCCACGGAGACGCACCCTCGTTGTGGCTATTTGGCCAAGAAAATCTGGGTACCGCGGGGCATTGCCGGCGCCGGTCACATGGCTACGTTTTATCACAACGCAGCCAAAGCCATGAACAGAAAGGCCATTTTCCGCATGTGGCGGGTGTCCTTCTCGGAAGAAGACGCCAGAAAACTCGGCAGTTGCGTGCCCAAGGATGCGATGTTGGCAACGAAAAACACAGGCGGAGATTATTTCCTGAACTGGACTACGACGAAAATTATCAGCGGCGGCTGGCCCAAGCAGCATCCGACGATGGTTCTTTTTGACACCTTTAGGGAATACGAAGGTTGGTCGCGACTGTTCATTTATATGAAACGTTGGGGCGAAGTGGTTCGTATATGCCAGGAGAACGGAGTCAAGGCCATCAATGGTTGGGGGCCATGGACGCCGACATGCATCTGCTCGGATCACGATGGGCGGATTTCCTGGTCGAATGATTTCGACACATTCCGGACGCTCACGCGTGGATTTACACCCGGGCAGGCTAACGTGTATCTGTTGGGGCGACTGAGTTGGGACCCGCAGGCCGATGTTGAGGCAATCGCCCACGATTTCGCCGCACTCCATCTCGGCACTGTCAACGCGCGGGCCGCCGTTGAAGCTCTAATGGCTACCGAGGATGCATTTGACGGACTGTATCTGGGGACAAAGCTCTCGGTCACACATCCGTGCTACCTGAGCCTTGCCATGGTCTTTCGGGGTGATCCCGTGCTTTTGGAGCGAGCTTATGGCAAAGTTTCTTTACAGCAGGTCTTGGACATCACCGGACGTGGGTTAGGGAATATAGAGGCTATGGAAAAGGCGTTTGCCAAAACAGACGCATCACAGGCTCCGAATAAAAAGTGGTATGCGCAGTTTAAAGTGGGGATCGAAAAAACAGCTTTGTACCTCCGCACTCTCTACTTGTGGCGCGAGTGCTGGTGGCGGCATCGGGCCGATCGCGAATTGCAGGGCGATGCCAAGGCCGCGAACGCCGCGGCTTTGCAAAAGAGCAAGGCAAGGCTAAGCAGGCTGTTCGATGTATGGAGCCGCTTTCCAGAGGAAGCGGGCGCCTGGCAAATCACCTATCGATACGGCAGACCGCCGGCATATTCGAATCCAGCCTTGCCTCACTTTTTCATGAAAGATCGCACCATGGAGAGTGCGGCGGCGGAGTTTTGAGCATAATTGTCATGCTTTCTGAAGTATCCCAGCTCGGGATGTTGTTATTGCCATAAAGATCCTGTCAATTATACATTCTCGATAAAAGGAGCGGGGGAACCTTTAGTTTCTACCCATTGACGACTGTAGTCAAAATACTTCAAGTTTTGCAGATAGAATTGACCGAGGGAAATTTCTATTTTGCTTGTGCAAACCGAGGTTTTCTGACACTGGCAACAAACCTCAACCACCATGGCTCCAGATATGGGATCGGAGCAAATTGCCCGATTAGAATTTCTATTGGGACCTGGGCTTGCCGATGAGCACCACTCGCGCTTGACACTGCCGGTCGGTTTGTTCAGACTTAACATAGATTATCGACCCTTGCACGGCAAATTACCCCCTCGGGCAAGCAACGAGATCCCGGGATTCGTACGGTATTCGGCTTGTCCCGTAGGTGCAATTACCGCGCAACCATCAAGAGAGGCTGGATGATGCGCCAACCATTCGTAGTTCTGATCCTTATTCTTGTACTCTACTTCCCTGGATTCGGAGCCCAGACGAAACCGCCTGCCGCCGAAAGCCCCAACATCCTGCTCATCGTTACCGACGATCAGGGCTACTGGGATACGGGCGCAACGGGGAATCCCGACATCGACACGCCCAACATGGATTCACTGGCTGGCAGCGGTGTGCAGTTCACCCGTTTCTATGTCGCTCCCGTCTGTGCGCCGACACGGGCGGGGATCCAGACGGGACGCTACTACCTGCGAACGGGACTCTACAACACCCGCTTTGG
>JAFGTN010000754.1 GCA_016934075.1 Pirellulales bacterium | reverse complement strand
CGCCGTAGGCCTCGGCTTCGAGATTGTAGATATCGATGCCGGGCATGATGGGTGTATGGCGATAGCGGCGATATGCTTCGGCATGGGCGCAAAACATAAGCTCGGCGTCACGCGACGCCTGCCAGGGAGTGGCACCGATAAGTTGGGCCGCATGTTCGTATACGGATGGGGATATGTCCATACTTTACTTTCACGTATTTGTTGTTGTACGGTTTCTATGCTACATTGAAAGCGGTCGCGAAAAAACCGTTTTTTTGCGCAATCATGACTTGTTACGCGCACCACCCGCCGGGGTGAGGCATAAGAATATTATGCCCACAAATTCACAGAAAACAACCCGTAATGTCGCATTAGCCTATCCGGCGGCCATTCCGTGGATGGCATTATTCGTTCAAGGCGTGGCCGATTATGCCCGGAAGCACGCTAACTGGAAAATAACGACCAGTCCTCCAACCCTTTCCGGAGCCGACGAATTAGCTTTGAATATTTTCAGCCTTCGTGGTTGGCCCGGCGATGGAGCTATCGCGGCCATCGCAAACAAAGACGAGGCACGGACCGCCCGCGAGATAGGCATGCCCGTGGTGAATCTGTCTGGTTCCTTGGAGGATGCCGGGGTGCCGCGGGTGATGATAGATCATTTTTCCATTGGGCGAATGGCGGCCGAACATTTGTTGGACCGCGGTTTCCATCGACTTGCTTTTTGCGGCACCGAGGAATTGTATTACTCTCGACGTCGCGCGGAGGGCTTTGCTCAATATGCCGAGCAAGCCGGAGTGCCCTGCGAGATATTCGATATGCAACGTATCGCCGATCCTCGCACATCCTGGAAACGTCGTATCGGCCCGCTGTCGAAATGGTTAAGCAGTCTGCAACGACCTGTGGGACTGATGGCCATCCACGATTATCGTGCCCGCATGATAATGGACGAATGCGACCGCCTGAAACTGAACGTGCCGCACGATATTGCAGTTGTCGGCGTCGACAACGATCAGACGGTCTGCGAATACAGCCATCCGACGTTGAGTAGTGTTTGCCGCAATTCATGGCGAGTGGGTTACGAGTCGGCCGCCTTGCTTGACCGTCTGATGTCGGGCGAGTCACCCGACGATACCGAAATCCTGATTCAACCGGAAGGCATCGCCGCGCGACAGTCGACCGATACGGTGGTGATCGACGACAAGCATGTCTCCACGGCCGTGCATTACATGCGCGGCCATCTTGGAGAGGCGTTCGGGATCGATCAAGTGGTCAAGCACATTCCCATATCGCGACGCCAACTGGAAATGCGTTTTCGCCGTTCCGTGGGTTGCAGCCCCAAGGATTACCTCTTGCGTCTTCGCGTGGAGCGGGCAAAGGAGCTTTTGCAGGATTCGCGGCGGCTGAAAATGCATTGCGTGGCCGTTGCCTGCGGATTTTCCAGCGCGGAGCGTTTACGCTTGGTTTTTCTGCGGCTGACTGGGCAGACGCCGCTGGAATATCGACGATCAGGGCGAGCTAGTCAGTCTTAGGACACATTCTTAAAATGTGTATTAAGCGGAGTGTTCCGTTGATTTCCGCCTTTAGCTTGCGCTTCGGGTTAGTATCGAAAGAGAAAGTTGCGGGTGTAAGTGTTGTTGTGGTAATGGTTTGCGGTGTGAGGTGTTGTGTGCATCAGGCAAAGTGCAGCTTTTTGACCACAACTTTTTGTGCGGAAGGCGTTGCGATTGCGCTAAATTTAGTTATTTCGCGACGGATTTTCGTGTAGGATATAGGGCTGGAATAGGACGTGCTCGAACGAGGCGCGATGAGTAGTGCGAAATAACCAGCGTAATGGATTTACACTTGTTGAGCTTTTGGTGGTGATTGCCATCATCGGCATACTGATTGCCCTGCTGTTGCCGGTCGGCTGCGGTCCGAGACGTCCTGAAACGGCAGAAGTAACCGGGCGTATAACATATGCCGGCAAGCCGGTGCCGGAGGGCCGCATATTGTTTTGGCCGCCCAAAGGACGGCCCGCTATGGCCGAGATTCAGCCCGACGGAACCTATCAATTGACCAGTTTCAGCGAGGGCGATGGTGCAATCTTGGGTAAACATAAAGTTACCATAAAGGCCACGCGGGTGCATTTCTCCAATGGCAACTCCACAAAGGGCGTCGTCGAGTGGCTGGTGCCGCGCCGGTACGAAGACATCAAGACATCGCCTTTGGAGGCCGAAGTATCGGCCGGCGAAAATACAATTGATTTTAACATTCCCTAATCTATCTTTCCCACGCACAAAACTTTGCAATAAGGAATCACCCACCATGTGCGATCATTGCTTAAAAAACCTCAATCGTCGTGAGTTCGTTGCAACCGGTACGGCAGCGCTTGGCGCCATCTCATTGGCTTCAATGGCGGCATCAGCCGCCGAAACACATGAGCCCATGCCTGCCCGCAAAAAGGAACCTGCCGTTGTGAAGGTCGTGTTCCTCTATCCTCGCCCAGAGGATTGCGACGCCGGCAAGGCCGAAGCTTCTTGGCAAGAACACCACTGGCACCCTTATCCGGGCAACCAGTTCCGCCACGACGAACAACGCGATAAGTTCGCCAAAAAAATAAGCGAGATGGCCAAACGCATTGGTATGCGTGTCGACATCCAGCCCGGACACCTCAATACCTCGGCCAAAGCCAAAGAATACGCTGCCAAGCTCAAGCCGCAAAAGCCCGATGCGCTTTTAGTAGTCAGTCTTTCCGATCCGTGTCACAAATGGGCTTTCGAGATGATTCAAACGGTGGGTGTGCCCGGCATCTTGTATGTTCCCACGGGAGCCGATCACCAACTCCCTCACGAAAGTTTTCGCAAAACACCAGGCTTACAATTCATCAACTCTATCGAAAACTGGGACGAGATTGAACGATCTTTGCGCGCGGTACATGCGAAAAAAATGCTGGGGCAAAGTCGCATGCTGCGAGTTTCGGGAAAGGCGGAAAAACTGGCGAAAGATAAGTTGCTTGGTTTCGAAACACTGCAGATATCGGCAACCGAATACAACAGCCTCTTCGATTCGATCAAACCGGACGAGGCTATGAAACGGCAGGCCTTGGCCTATAAGAAAATGGCTACGCAAGTCATGGACGTGACCGACCACTATATGTTCGACGCCTTCCGTGCTCACAGGGCGGTGGCTACGCTTCTCGAGCGATATGGCGGAGACGCGATTACGATCAACTGCCTGCATCTGCAACACCGCAAGCCTTGTATCAGTTTTTCCATCAATAACGGTCGATTGACGCCCTGTGGTTGCGAGAACGATCAGATTGCCACTCTCACGATGATGCTGGGCACCCATCTCTTCGGTCGTGGCGGTTTTCAACACAACCCGGCATACGACCTCACCCGCAACCGGTATTTTGCCACGCATTGCACCTGCGCGAGAAAATTACAGGGTCCCGAAGCGGCAGCCCAGGAATTCCTGATTCGCCCGTTTTTCCACCACCTTCCCAAGACGGCCGCGCTGGACGTGCAGTGGACACCGAAATCACCGGTGCTTTTGATGAAGTATGCATATGATCGTGGGCCGTTGATTTACGGTTGGACCGGGAAGGTTGTCGAATCGCCCAAAAGCCCGCCCACAGGTGGTTGCGCTACGCGGGTGCTGGTCGACATCGACAAGGTCGATGATATCGCCGAAGTTTATCCGGGGCCGCATCCTGTTCTGTACAGCGCCACGCCCATGGAGGCGAGAACACTAAAGATATTCGCGAAATTGTACAAGGTGAAACTTGCCGGGAACATTTCGTGATCTTTGCTGTAAAATGATTGATCTCGGGTGTCACTGTTGGCTTGTCCAGCAGTGCATTTTACGGATCAGACACTCTACACTGCTGGACAAGCCAGCAGTGGCACCCAATTCACAACACGTATAAGTATGGAGTGGATGATATGCGGGATGGTTTTAGCTTCGTTCCGATATTACTAGTTGTACTCGCGCTGGGTACTTCGGTCGCGGCCGAAGAATACCACAATGCCGATCTGCCTTTGCTTTTGAAAAAGCTCGATGGAACGATGGTTGCCACGCCCGAGCAGTGGCCGGCACGGCGAGCCGAATTGATGGACTTGATGTGCAAACATTTTATCGGTTCTTTCCCGGAGAAAACACCAAAGATCGTCGAGGCGCAAACGCTCAGCGAAAAGAAGCACGAAGACGGTTCCTTGCGCCGCAACGTGCGGCTCACGTTCGACACGCCAAATCGGGTATCGTTCGATATTTGGGTTTGGGTGCCCAAGGGTGACGGCCCATGTCCGCTCATGCTGACGGCGCCACGTTTCTATCAGATCGGTTGGGCCGAGACGGCCTTGCGACGAGGCTACATCGTGTGTCTGTATCCCGGCGTAGATAGCCATCACGTCGAGCCTGCCTATCCCGACTATGAGAAAGTATGGAAAACCTTCCACAAGGAATACCCACGGGCAACCTGGACGGAGATATCCACCAAATCGTGGATTGCTGCCCGCGCGCTCGATTATTTGGTCGATCCCAAAGTCGGATACCCCGTGGCCGAAGGACAGGTGGGAATTATTGGTTTTTCCCGCTACGGTAAACAATCGATGATCGCCGCCGCGATCGATATGCGATTTACATCAGTGGTTGCCCGCAGTCCCGGTTCTCCCGGTGCGACACCTTACCGCTTTGCTTCGCGTACCGGCTTTAACGAGGCCGTGACAGATTTTCCCGACGAGTGGTTTTTGCAGAGCCTGCGCGCTTATAACGGTCGCGAGGACGAACTGCCTATGGATGCCCACGCCTGGGCTGCTTTGATTGCGCCACGAAACCTCTTGGTTCACGTTGCCTACAACGACGACGGTGATCCGACTTTCGGTAACGAGCGGGCGTATGTAGAGGCCGGCAAGGTTTACAAACTGCTGGATGCCGAGGATCATTATCGAATCGACTATCGCGCCGGCGGGCATTGTACCGGCCCCGCGCCAAATTATATTACACAGCCCCAGCAAAAGCGGAATATCGATTGGTTTGATGCCTGCTTCGGTCGCGGCAAGGCCACGCGGAAAGACTTTCCGCAAGAATACATTCACCAGTTTGATTGGAACGGCTGGGTGGAAAAGTTAACTAATCAGGAGAAGCAAAACCCGTTTTCGAGAAAAATGCCGACCGACAATGCCGACCGACGCGCGCGGATCGACTGGGCACTGGGAAAGGCGCCAAAGCCGGTGGATTATGAAGGACAATACACTTTCACTACGCCAGAGGAAACGGACTTCATGGAATATGATCGCTGGCAAGCGCCGGGAACGGCACGCCTGCCGGTCAGTTTCGGACAGAATGTTCATGGTCAGATCTATTACAAATCCGGTAGGAATGATCCGGTGCCTGTTGTAATCTGGCTACATCCATATTCATACCCCTCCGGCTTCATGGAAGGTTACGGAGTCGAGGGTACAACGGTTTACCATCGGCTGGCATCGGCCGGTTATGTGGTGTTGGCGTTCGACCAGGTGGGATTCGGTTTGCGATTGCTTGAAGGTCGCGATTTCTACAAGCATCACCCCAAGTGGTCGCGGTTGGGCCGCATGGTTTGCGATGTGCGGGCCGCGTTGGATTTTCTGGTCGATGGTAAAGGCGCAATGCAAGGAACCATGCCGAAAATCGACAAGCAGCAGATACACGTGCTAGGTTATTCACTTGGTGGCATGGTAGCACTGTATAGCGCGGCCGCGGACGATCGCATCAAAAGTGTGGCTTCCTTCTGTGGATTTACCCCCATGCGCGGCGACACTTCCGACAAAGCGACCGGTGGTATAAAGCGCCTATGGCAATGGCACGCCCTTCAGCCGATGCTGGGACTGTTCGACGGAAGGGAAAACGAGATTCCCTATGACTTTGATGACGTGCTGGCCCTGATTGCCCCACGGCCCTGCCTGATCTACAACCCGCGAAACGACCGCCATGCCGATTTCGACGACGTGAATGCGTGCGTAGGACGCGCCAAGCAGTTCTGGGAAGAGAAAGGAGCCGGCGAAAGTCTCACACAGATGTCGCCCGACGATATCAACCGTTTCCAGTCGGCTCAGCAGCAGGTTTACATGCAGTGGCTTGGGACTATTATCGCCAAAACAAAATAAAGCGGGGTGATACCGGCTGCTTTTCAGCTGGTGTCGCTCTGGTTCAACGGCCTGATAACGCCGCCTGTCTGAATGCGCCCTGTGCTTTGCCGCCCTGACCTGGGAAGCCGGCGTGTTGCACGAGCCAAACTAAAATCAATCCGCGGCCGGTGTCGGCCGTGGTATTCGTCGAGTAGGCGCCCCCGTGGCCGAAAGAATCGTCCGCGACCGTGAAACCGAGACCGTAACTGTTCTTCACCCCCGACGGCGTCTGCCGGCTGGTCAATTGCTTCACGGCCGACGGCGATAGATACCGTTTACCTTCCAACTGCCCGCCGTTAAGAAGCATCTGGTAAAATCGGGCAATGTCGGTGGCTGTGGAGAACAGTCCGCCGGCCGGCATCGGTTTGCGCCGCGCGCGGTCGGTGAGCGGATAGTACAGTTGACTGATCGTCGTCTCTTCTAATCCGCGCTTGTCCTTGCCAGGCTTATACGATTTGGCAAGCCGGGCCACCTGATCCTTGCTAGGCCAGAACGTCGTATCTTTCATACCCAGCGGCTGAAACAACCGTTTATGCATAAAATCTTCGTATGGCATGCCTGATACAACCTCGATGATCCGCCCCGCCGTGTTGATGCCGGCGTTGCTATATTGATACTTGCTGTCCGGTTCGAATTCCAGCGGCGTCATAGCATAGCTGCGGACACGAACAGCAAGCGGGAACAGATCGAGCGTGGGTGATTCGAGCGCTGACTTGAACGGCAACCCGCTGGTGTGCGACAAAACGTTTCTGACCGTGATGGGATGTTTTGGACGGCGCAGCAAAACATGATCGGCGTCTCGTTCGACCACCACCATCTGGCCACGAAACTCGGGCAGATATTTTTCTACCACATCATCTAGGTCCACCTTGCCTTCATCGACCAGCATCATCAGTGCCGCGGCGGTAATCGGCTTGGATTGCGAGGCGATCCAGAATATCGAATCCGTGAGCATTGGCTTCTTCTCGCCAATGTCGGCCCAACCGGCGGCCTCGGCCGCCAGCACGTTATTCTTGTCGGCAACCAACATCACCGCGCCGGCAAGTTCCTGGCGGTCGACAAAGGGCTGTACGGCGGTTGCGAGTGGTCCGGTCGTCTGAGCACGTAGAGTGGTGGAGCCCATGCAAAGTGAGAGCAGAAGAAGTATATGTGCAGCGGCGGCGCGAATTCGGGGATTAGTCATGATGGCTTTTGATTTGTTAATGTGAGATGTCAGGGACTGTGTTTGCGATATGGTTGCCATTTTACAGCCCGTCATAGACCTTGCCTAGATCTCCACCCACTTGATAAATGCGGCAGCATTGGGCAAAATGAAACGCGGCGCGGTCGTGGACGTTTTAGAAACGGTTCCCCACGAACAATCCCCTGCGAGGGCACAATAGGGTTGTCGACACGCCTCATTTGGGGCCTTCACCGAGAGGAGCATGGATCGCGCAGTTGTTCTCACGGTCAACAATTTATTTGAATATTTAGAAACGGTTACACCAAATGGATAAGACACAAGCAACCAACGACAACGTCGGCCAGCAAGTATTTGATGTGATTTCTAAATACGGCGTGGTGCCAGTGATAGCCATTGATTCGGTTGAATCTGCCTTGCCGTTGGCCGATGCGTTGCTCGAGGGCGGACTGCCGGTGGCCGAAATAACCTTCCGTACCGAAGCGGCTGCCGAGGTCATCGG
>JAFGTN010000753.1 GCA_016934075.1 Pirellulales bacterium | reverse complement strand
GTCGTTTCTGCATCGAAAGTCTCCTTGCCATATCCGGCGCTAAAGACTCTCATAACATATGGAGCAGGTTTTGGGGAGCACTCCAGTCACATAGATCTGAAATTGCTACACCATCAACCAGGTGCCGCTTAACAATAGCCACTTTCTGATCGGCCGAAAAGGACCTTCGCTGCTTACCACTCATAGAATCCTCCTGCGATTAGGTTTATACTAACCCATCACAACGAAAACTCCATTTCCGACTGGGGCAAGACATGAAAGGTATTAAGAATGCACAAGATGTTGATTGCTGTTCTAATGTTTCTGTTGATTTTCGCCGTCTTTTCGACTGACTCTACGGCCATCGAGCCGAAACGCGAACGTATTGAGTGGGCCGATATTTGGGTGGTTGATGCCCACAAAACTGACCTGCCCCGCGTGTTGATGATCGGTGATTCCATCACAAGAGGTTATTATGATGTTGTCGATGGGCACCTCAAAGGCAAGGCTGCTTGCGCAAGATTGGCCACCTCCAAATGCATTTGCGATCCGGCGTTTTTGCCCGAGGTGAAGCTTTTGCTGGATAACTACAAATTCGCGGTAATTCATTTCAACAACGGTTTACACGGATATGGGTACACAAACAAGCAGTATGCCGAGGCCTTCGACGATTTGTTGAAAACATTCAAAGAATGTGCACCGCAAGCAAAGCTTATCTGGGCCAACAGCACGCCCACACGCAAGCGGGGCGATCTTCAGCAGTTCAGGGAAAGCAATAAGTTGGTCGACGAAAGAAACCTGTTGGCCAAACGTTTCATGGAAAAACACGATATTCCCATAAACGGTTTGAACAAGATCGGGGTCGAGCATCCCGAGTTCTATAGCAGCGACGGCACGCATTATAACGCCAAGGGCAAAGCTGAGCAGGGCAAACAGGTTGCCGAGATGATTTTGCGATATCTGCCAAAATGATCGAAACCGTAAATTGCTTCTAGCGAGGATGAGTAATGATGAAACACATGCTTCAAGCCATGTTTATACTAGCACTTGCCGCATTCATGCTTGCATTGCCCACGCAAGATCGGGTTGCCAGTTCCGAACAAACAAAACCATCGCTCGATGACTATAACGTTACTTGGACGTCGCCCAGTAAAAATTCTTCGGGTTCGATGCCGTTGGGTAACGGCGACATCGGTTTGAACGTTTGGGCGGAAGCCGGCGGTGATCTACTCTTCTACATCGGCAAGACAGACGCATATAGCGGCATCGGACGGTTGTTGAAGTTGGGACGCGTGCGTGTGAAACTGACTCCGAACCCGTTCGAGAAAGGCCTGTCGTTCGAGCAGACTCTGCGGCTGCGCGAGGGCCGCATCGAGTTCGTGGCCGGCAAAAAGGGCGATGAGGTTCGCATAGAGATTTGGGTTGACGCCAATCGGCCGGTTATTCACGTCGATGTCGACGGTCGTACGCCGCTTGTTGTTGAAGCCAAGTACGAGACTTGGCGGGAAAAACCTCGAATGCTGACTTCGAAAGCGGAAAAGGATTCCGCCCGAGGAATAGTCGGAGGTGATATTCCCTTTTTGGTGGAGGCCGACACAATCGTCGACGACAAAACCGATCGGATCATATTTTATCACCGCAACAGCACCTCGATCTGCCCGGCGACAATGAAGCATCAGGCGTTGGGGCATGTGGCCAAGCCGGAAAACGATCCCCTCATGCATCGCACCTTCGGCGGTTTGATTGAGGGCAAAGGATTCGTCAGGGTCGATAAAACGACGTTGCGTTCGGCTTCTCCCACCAAGCGACAAAGTTTTTCCGTTGTCGTGAAGACGGCCATTACAAAAACGGCCCGGCAGTGGATCGACGGCATAGAAGAGTTAGCGGCGCAATGCGCGAAAAACGATCCGGAAACGGCCGCAGCCGAACATGAAAAGTGGTGGAACGAGTTCTGGAGCCGCAGTCATGTTTTCGTGTCGCCGTCGGACGCGATCAAAGACAGTAAAAAACGCAAGCGTCTGGCCACGGTAACGCGCGGTTATATTTTACAGCGTTTCATTTCCGCTTGCAGCGGCCGCGGTGCCTTGCCTATCAAGTTCAACGGTTCGATCTTTACGGTCGATGCCAAGGAGGGTGAAGAGATATTCGACGCCGACTACCGTCGTTGGGGTGGGGGATATTGGCTGCAGAACACACGGTTGCCATACTGGGCCATGCTCGAGTCGGGCGACTTCGACATGATGCGGCCGTTCTTCCAGATGTACGTCGATGCGCTGCCGCTGGCGAAGGTTCGCTCCAAAACGTATTACAAGCACGGCGGCGCGTATTATCCCGAGACTATGTACTTCTGGGGCATGCCCGAAAATTGTGACTATCGCTGGGAGCGAGGAGATGCCGCCGACGGCGACGTGCTCAACCCGTATATCAGATACTATTGGTCGGGCGGTTTGGAAGTAAGCATGATGGCTCTGGATCTTTATGAGTATCAGCGAGACCGCGAATTTCTCGACAAGACTGTGGTGCCTTTGGTTTCGGCGATAATCGAGTTCTACGACCAGCACTACGGTCGTGACAAAAATGGCAAAATCAAAATAGCTCCCAGCCAGTCGCTGGAAACCTATCACATTGCAGAGAACCCCTCGCCCGTAATTGCCGGCTTGAAAATCCTGCTTCAGCGGATGTTAAGCGGTCGTCCAATAATAACTTCGTGATTTAGGGCCCACGAGGACTGATGGTGTAATTCCAGGATGGGCAGGTGGTATGGTGACG
>JAFGTN010000752.1 GCA_016934075.1 Pirellulales bacterium | reverse complement strand
GTCCAGTTGACACCGGCGTTCGACGTTCTCCAGATGCGACTGTTTGCATCGAGCACGTAAGCGATTCGCCAGTCGTTGGGGTCCATTCGGATCTCGACGGGGCGGCTGCCGCTGTAGGCCATGAGTTGCTGGAAGCTGCCAGCGCTGGATGTCCGCAGCCAGAGTTGGGGCGTGGCCGGAGTGGTCCGCGTGACGATTCCCGCGTAGATGACGTCGGGTTTGTCGACGCCTGCCTGCTTGCCGCCGTAGGCAATCGCGTACAACCTTTGGTCGATGCCGCCGGGGGTGATGTCGGTGATCGTATCGCCGCGGTTGTACGTTTCGTAAAGGGCGCTGCCGGTCCCCAGCAAAAACCGCGTCGGATCGAGTTCGTTCAAGACGATGGTGGCCGGACCGTAAGAACTGAATTGTTGGTCGGCGAGCTTCATGCCGCTGGCCGGGTCGTTTGGGGTTGCCGCCGCTGCCAGATTGACCTTCTCCTTCCTGACCAATTGATTGTTTTGATCGTAGATATGGCGTTCGAGGCTGTGATAGTTGTTGCCCATGACGTACCGGTACGATTGATTTCCCTCGATGGCGATCAGGGACGAGTTGCCGTCACCTCCCACGACGTGTTGGTACTCTATCTCTCCTGGCTGCCGCTGTTGAACGGTCCCGTTATCCTGCGTTCCGGTGAAGATGATGTTGTTGAGGGCGTCGTACGAAAGCGCATAGGTGGTATTGATCTCGGTCACGCGCAGATTGTTGTTGAGGGCCTCCCATTTTCGGGCGGAGCTCTGCGGGTTCACGAGCCGGTAGATGCCGCCGTCATTCGCACACAGGATGTTCCCGCTCAAGTCATAGGTGAAGAAGCGGTGATCGGCGTGGGCGCCGGTGTCGTTGGCACCAGTTCCCGAGATGGGGCTCCAGGTGTCGGTATCGGCATCACAGGCGAAATTGCCGTTCTGGCCACCGATGTAGACCACGTTTTCATCATTTCGGTCTGCCAGCATGGCGAAGTGGATGGAGCCTTGGAATCCTGTGTCGGGGCGATCCTCGAAGGCGTCCCAAGTCAGGCCGGCGTTTCCGGAGCGAAAGAGGCCGGTCAGCGTGTCGCCGCGGACATTGTTGCCCCGATCCTCAAAGTGCAGCACGGCCGCATAGACGGCATGCGTTCCGGCCGTGGAATTTGCGTGCACGGCAAGGCCGATTCGCACGGCGCCGTCGTAGCCTGAGAGACCCGTATTAACTACTTGCCAGTTGGCGCCGCCGTCTGTGCTGCGGTAGACGCCGTGGTTTGGTATGCCGACATAAAAGCGTTGCGAATTTACGGGATCCCCGATCAATTGGGTCGCCCCGGCGTTGGGCAGATTGCCGGTTCCGGAAAGCCGTGTGAAACTCGTGCCGCCGTTTGTGCTGCGAAATACACCCCCGTTGCCGTTGTTCGTAGCCACGAGGATTACCTGGCCCGTAGGGGTCGTGAGGCTCGTCGGCACCACGCTCTCGACATTCTGGTTTCGAAAAGTAGTCGCCGCCAGTTCCGTCCACGTCGCTCCTCCATCGGTCGTGCGGAGCAATCCGCCGAGCGGCCCGGCGTCATGCATACTGCTGAATTCTCCAGCTCCGGCGTAGAGCGTCTCTTGCGTCGCATCAAGAGGATCGAAGGCGATCGCCCCCATCGAAAGCCCCGGCAAATGGTCGGTGAGCGGAGTCCAGGAGGGCAGTTCGCCCGGCTCATCGGTAAAACCATCGTAATCGTTGTCCAGCTGATCCAGCCGTGAGTAGTGGGCGTTCTCCGTCTTCCAGATCCCACCGTTGACAGCAGCAATGTAGAGCGTGCCCGGCTCGGTAGGATGGACGGCAATGGCCTCCACGGCTCCTGCCTGCGAGTAGGTTGCCGTGTTGTTAGCGGAGGAAATCCCATACGTAATCGAGGCGGGGCCTTGTTCCGCCCAGTCGGGAATGCCCGCAAAGGGCATGACCGTCAATAGGGCCCGTTCTTCGAGCGCTTCGACGCGACGATCAAGACGACGACGCAACACGCCACCGGAGGCTCGAAAACCACCTCTCTGCAACTTGAACATGGTGCTTTCCTTGGTTTCAGATGGTTCATTTGCCGGGTATTGTAGCCCTCACACGGGTGATAGGAAATTTTATTTTTTCCCATAGTGTAAGCGGGAGGAATTGGCTAGTCCAGGATTTGACGTAGTGGATGTCGGCCAAGAACACAGGCTAATCCTCGCTATAGCAGCTGTGCTCCCAATGACGCATTTTCACCGCAATTTCCGACTCGATTTTCTCATCGGTAAAATACGGGGCAAAGACCGCTTCCTGCCAGGCGACATTGAGCCGACTGGATTCGTGTTCGTGCAGTTCGTGTCATTTTAATCAAGCCTATTATAGTTTGTACTCGTTCGGCGAACTACATACCCGATTTTCCGAGCGAAAAAGCCGGGACAGTTGAATCCGGAATGATCCACGCGAGCGGAACAAGGTTGAAGAGGGACGGGAAGATGATCCGGATTAACAACAAGCCTTCATAGCG
>JAFGTN010000751.1 GCA_016934075.1 Pirellulales bacterium | reverse complement strand
ATGAAGTGGATTGGTTTTCTCATGGTGGCGGCCGGTTTCATCGCGGCCGCGTTGGCGGCGGTTCTCGATGAAGAGGCCGTGCGCTGGATGTGGTATATCCCGGCGCTCATCGTCGGCGTCGCGGGCGTGGCCGCCATCCGCATCGACGATGCTCGTCACAGCAAGACCGAGCACCACGTCGCCGCCAACATTGAAGCGGTAGAAGGCTGTCTGGAGCGAATCGCCGCCAATGTGAGTAGACTCAACGCCGAAAAGGATTCGATCGATACATACGACGTGCGCCACCGCATCGACGAGTTGTTCACGGACGATTTGGAGACGTTCGTGGACGCGCGGGAGAGCATCGCCCACCGCTACGGCCTGGCTGCCTACGGTGAGGTGATGAGCGGCTTCGCGGCCGGTGAACGCTACCTCAATCGCGTCTGGTCCGCCTCCGCCGACGGCTACATCGACGAGGTCAACGAATACATCGAAAGAGCCAAAGACCAATTCAACGAGAGCCTGAACCTCATTCACCGCCTGTCCGGCAGCCCGCAAGTCGCGTAAGACTCAGGCTCCAGCAAGCGAGCGTTTTGGGGCTATTTGAAGTCCGTCAGGTCTATTTCGCGAATGTGTCGATGATTTGTATGCCGGTCATACCAAAGCGCATCGAGAATCATCATGGCTTTGGTTGCCAGTTTTTCGATGAGTTGCCTCGCGTGTTCTTGGTCAAAATCCGGCCAATTTCGCTGGATCGCGAGTAAAACCTTCTCTATGAAGGCAGCTTTGTCATACGTACGCGGATTCCGATTGACGCTGCGCGTCGAATCCTTTATAGGCCGACTATTACGATCAATGGCCATTACAAAAGCATAGAAGCGATCTTCGATATCCAAATGCGTATACCACGTATCGACCTGAAGCCAATTTGCCAAGTACTTGTCAATGCCATCGGTGAAGTATCTCATCGATGTGACTCCGGCACATCTGGTAATACCTGAGAATCGTTGCTGCTTTCGCTCGCCTCAAGTATTCGTTGGCGAGTTCGCTCAGCTTCCTGCCTGCCGGCAAACTCTTGCCCGCAGATTGTGCAAACGTAGTCGCCCGTATGTGAGCCGAGGTGGTACTCCTTTTCCACGTTCTCGTGACTGCACGGTTTGCCCTGCCACTCCTTGCGGAGTTGTTCTGCTTCGTAGTACTGCATTGTACACCTCTCTATTTCGCAACTCTGCATGAACTCACTTCAATGCACGCCAGTCGCTCCTTCAGTTTATCCAATTCGCCAGACACTTCCTCGTGGCGGAGGTCAGCGTAGATTTCGACCAGAAGTTCGTGAAATCGTCCAAAATCGAGCCCATAGGTTTGAAGTTCAAGGATGAAGTAGTCCATAGACGGAAGATTAGTGCCCCACTCGTGATTCTGAATCGTCAGTGGGTTTATGCCGGATTCTGCTGCAGCCTCGTCGATGGTCAGACTCGCCTCTTGCCTTGCTCTTTTCAAAGCCGCTGGGATCAGTCTCTTGTGTGCTGCCGCGTCGAATCGCATGAGTCATTCCCTTTGCCATTGTGACCGAGTGCTTCACAGGGTCGCTCGCAAATGTGCCTTTCTTCCACAGAGTCTCATCGGCCAGATCCACGTATGACTTAACGTCCGGGAAAACACCGTATTGCGTGGTGCATGCAAGACGGTGTTCCCGGCGCAGCATGCTCGAAAAACACTGTCAAGAGGTACTGCAATATGGCCGATGAGACCCGACACAGGGCGTTCGAGGTCTATGGCTGGCCCTACATAGAGAAGATACCATGCCGAGATACGATGGAACAACACGAAGCAACTCATATGCCCCATTTGGCGTTTGCCCGAAGTGCGGTTGGGAAGGGCGAGACTGGGGATTCAAGTATCGCAACCTCTGCAAGCAGTGCCACGCCAAATGGCGGAAGGAACGAGCCGAAGAGCGGCGTAAACTCGAACCGCCGAACGAAAACGTGGAGGTCGCGGAGGGGGTAGTCGTCACCAGAAAACGCGCGAGCGTCTGGAGGTACAAGCCTGGGCGGAAACTCGGAGGTGCGGGACGTTGAAATGGGCAAGTTGGTGTGAAAGTATCGCCCTTTTCGCTGGATTGATTGCCATCTTAACACTCATCTCTACAGCCTACTTCTGTCCTCAGTGCGCAAGCTTTCTGATCGCGTGCGCCGTTATTGGCTATGTTGTTGCCAAAGTGGCGGGACGGGTCGTACGAGACGAAGAGGTGAAACGGAAACCAGACGTTAGGGTCCGTCTGGAAGAACTCGCGCGCGAACGTCAAGAAGAGATGGATGCGACTCGCACGTTCTACGCAAGCCCCGAATGGCGTCTTCTCAGAGAACAGGTCATAGCCGAACAAGGGCGCCGCTGTCGCCAGTGTGGGCGGCATATTGCCAGTGATTTTGACCTGACCGTTGATCACATCAAGCCGAGGAGCAAGTTCCCTGAATTAGCTTTGGACAAATCAAATCTTCAAGTTCTCTGTCGGCAGTGTAATTCAAGTAAAGGGAATACGATTCTCGATGGTTTGTCCGAGGACTTGGAGGCCTCCGAAGTTGTCAAGAATCGACGTTGAAAGAGTGTGTGGGAGCGAAGGTACGCTGTGATCATGCTGGTGAGACTCCCTGCAATTCTACAGCCGAGCATGGTTTCCCCAGTAGTTTGTTATGTTGAGCGTCAGTGAACCGTTCGGCCAGAGAACGGGAGAGCGTCTTGCGAGGTGCTCGGTTGATGTGGTATTGTGACGTTCAACCCCTGACCGGCTGTTGCGGTCGTGGCGACAAGCCTCGCCCTTCACGGCACTGGTGTACGAGCCGAGTTCCACATCTGCCGACAAGAAAGTTTCCCCCCTTGCGGATTCGGCATTGTAGTTATTGTGATGTCGGGTGCATAAACTCGGGGATGCGACGGACTTTGCCGTCGGCGCCGACGCAGGCGAGGACGCTGGATCCTTCGGCCAACAGCAAGCCGGTGCTGCGTCGCGTGAGTCGGTAAGTGTGCTTGACCTTCGCGGCTGTCACGTTTGAGCAGGTCGTTTCGAGCTCCAATTCTTCATCGTAGAAAGCGGGTCGGCGATACTTGATGTTCAGCTCAGCGACGACGAAGAAGACGCCGGTCGTCTCCAGGTCGCGATAGACTACGCCGTTGGCGCGCAGCAGCTCAGTCCTTCCCATCTCGAACCAGACGGGAT
>JAFGTN010000750.1 GCA_016934075.1 Pirellulales bacterium | reverse complement strand
GACAGTCCCGATTGCCTGATCGCCCGCGGCCATACCGACTGCCATGCCCGCAAATTGGGCCACGTATCCGGCAACCATTCCCATCAGCCCGCAAAGGAAGGCCACCAGTATGCACATACCCAGCTGGTCGGTAAACGCCGCCCAAGTGTATCTGAAGGCTTCGCCGAAATCGATTTCCGAATGCCTGATCTCTCCGCTTGCCGCAAACGCTTGATGATCGGTCGGAGTGAAGTAATCGGCCGGTGCCTGGTATGGATTGCCCGAGTCGACTTGAGGCGCGGCAACGCCGTAACCTTGGTCCGAATAACCGCCATCGAAGGGATTGTCGGTCGTTTGAGGTTCCTGCTGACCGAAAGGCGAGTCAGGCTGCGGCTGAGACGGTGGTGGTGGTGGTGACGGCGACTGCGGCGGCGTCGCCTGCGAGGCGTCGGGCACGGTGACAATCGCTTGACAAGCAGGGCACTTAGCCTGTTTGCCCGCCGTATCATCACCGGTCCGCAAAAGCTTGGAACATTGGGTGCATCTGAATTCGATGGGCATTGTCTCGCCTCGCCTATATGAAGTTTGTGTTATAGCTTAGGAGCCGGCCGAAAAACAACTTTCCGATTTGTGGTGCGGCCATCCTGGCTGCATAGAGCAGGCTGGAAGCCTGCACCACATGTTATTTATCGGTTGATCCTTAATAAGTGTGGTCGGGTCGTAATTCGACGGCCATGCAGGATTATTGCTTAATATTTCCATCAATTCAAACCCACCCCCCTCAATAGATGGGTCTTAAGGCGGCGTAGCTTTCAAAATACTAACCCGAAGCGCGAGCGAGGGGGGGTAGTAGTGAAAGCACAATACCTCGCTTGCGCTTCGGATTAGTATTCCGCAATTAAAAGCTGAAAAGCATTAAGACGGTCATTCCCAGCGTGACCAGCAGCCCCAAAAACGATAGTACTATGCCTATTATGGCAGGCACGCGGTTTTCAGACTTGAAGGCGCGAATTCCAAGCACCAGGCCGATCAGCGAGACAGGGAAGGCCAGCGGCAGGCAGCAGCTTGTCATCAAGGCGGTCAAGCCCAGTAGCAGCGACATAACTCCCGCCGTGTCGTCGTTGTTTTTGCTATTCGATTTTTTCCGTGGCTGAAAATCCGGATCTGAAGGATCCGGCGGACCTTTTGGCGCGATGTCCAGTTCGCTGCCGTATTGGGGGATAGTCTGCAGCGTTCCGCATTCCGGGCATTTTGCCGGCAGACCGCCCGTGTGGTCGCCAACCCGAAGCAGTACTTCGCAACCGGTGCAGCGGAATTCTATCGCCATGGCCGTGGTGCTCCAGAGTCCGGGTGACGTGAAACGCTCTAATCTACGTGCTGCTACGGCTTCCAGGCCGGCGCCTCGTCCAAGGAACTATCCCCGCCGACTTCGACCGGATGGCGTTTTCCATCGGTGAAGGTGACGTACAATGCGGACAACCCCCACTTGCCGTCGATCATCTTGCCCTGGCAGTGCACGTTGGCCGAGTCCTTGGACCCTTTGATATCGAAGTAGAAATTGGCATTACCGGTTTTGGCATCGGCGTCTTTGGGAACTTCGCCGCTAGCCTGTCCGACCGTTTCGAGCGGTTCGCCCAGTTGCTTCACGACTTCGGCGTCGGCTTTGATGGCATCCAAGGCCATCTTGAACGGTTCGCTGGCTTTAATACGTTTGTCGGCTTGATAAACTTCGATTAGTTCACCCTTGCCAACGAACGCCCAGAACAAGCCAACCGCCACGACCACGCACAACAACAAGAGCACGGGCACAAACCATTTCCAGTTTCGGCCCATCCAGCCGGTTTGGCAAGAACATGCGCTTGGAGTGGAATCGGGATTTTCCATGACAATGATCTCCTTTCAAATTCCGCATGAAACTAGTTAGCCGGGTTGAGATCCGGCGAGTTCAGCGGCCAGTTTTCATTCCTCCTGCCGGATCTTAACCCGGCCTAAGTATTTACCTTGTTATGCGAATTGTCTCGTTTTGTTCCAAGTGCCCTCAGTATATCGCGCCAACTGATAATTCCAACCGGTCTACGCTGTTCATCGACAACCGGTATGCAAGATATGTTGTGTTTGTTGAATATTTCAATAGCATCATGGACACTCGCCCGCGGCCCTAGAGTGACAAGTTTCCTTGTCATGATTTGATGCACTTTTTTGTTGAGGCTTGCCGTGTCACGATCCGTTTCGGCGGCCGTTCCGATGTTCGGGCTGATGGATTTCAGCAGATCCCTGTCGGAAATCACTCCGAACAACTTGCCCGACTCGACCACGAGCAGATGATGGAAGCGGGTGCTGTCGAAAATTTCCTTGACCGCGCCGAGCGAATCGTCCATCTCGATGGTGACGACGTCCTTGCTCATCAATTGTTCTATGCCCATGATGGCTCCCGCTTTCGCAAGTGCTTTTTGGTTTACTCCTCTTGATTACGAATCGGCTGGTACGGTGTCATCCTTTACATCTTCGCTTTTGCATCATTTGACTTTTCCTTGCCATTTTCCTCTGCTTCTTTTCGCAATCGGGCAATTTCCAGCGGCGATAGCTTAACCGCATGCTGGCTCTCTTCCCCGACCGTTTTGATTAATGGCGTCGGTTTTTCCGTGTCGTCGTCGGTCGTGGCCGCCGGCTTATCGAGCACTTTGAGATAGTCGATTTCTATATCGTAGCGACCGCGGTCGTTGCCCGATTCGAACGTCACCAGAGCCCGGCCGTTACAGTTCACGGTAACAACCCGCCCTGTTTGTCCCTTGAATCGAGCCAGTTCGACCAGGTCACTTTCCACAGTCACCAGCTTGTCGCTGTACCCCTCGCGGAGCCTTTCTACTCGTGAGAACACCATTTCTCTTATGCCTCAAGTATTATGTCAGTGATCAGTAGTCAGTGATCAGTAGTCAGTGATCAGTAGTCAGTGTTCTGAAGTCTGAAGTCTGAAACTGAAAACTGATAGCTGATAACTGGTAACTGAAAACTGAAAACTCCCACGCTCTAGTTTTTCTTCCCCACCCGCCAGCGCAGGAAAGCATCCAGAAAACCCTGGATGTTTCCGTCCAGCACGCTGTTGAAGTTGCCCACATAATGGCCCGTGCGTGCGTCTTTCACGCGTTGGTCGGGGTGCAGAAAATAGTTTCGTATCTGCGAGCCGAATCCCACCTTGGGCATCTCGTTGTATTTGGCGGCCTGTTCGGCCTCGCGTTTTTCTTCTTCGAGTCGCGCCAACCTCGATCGCAACATCTTTTGAGCCGTGGCTCGATTTTTGTGCTGGCTGCGTTCGTTCTGGCACTGCACGACGATGCCCGTCGGCAGGTGCGTCAGCCGGATGGCGCTGGACGTTTTGTTGACGTGTTGGCCGCCGGCGCCGCTGGCGCGGAAAACATCCTCGCGAATCTCGTCGCTGTTGAGTTCTATGTCCAGAGAATCGGAAATTTCGGGCGAAACATCGACGGCCGCGAAACTGGTCTGCCGCTTGCCTTCCGAATTGAAGGGGCTGATGCGGACCAGGCGGTGCATGCCGCTTTCGCCTTTTAGGTACCCATATGCCATCGGTCCGCGCACGGCAATGCTGGCGTTGTTGATGCCGGCCTCTTCGTTGTCCTGGCGGTCGAGCAGCTCGGTTTTAAAGCCGTTCTTTTGTGCCCAGGCGATGTACATCCGCAAGACCATGTCGGCCCAGTCGTTGGCGTCGGTGCCTCCGTCCCGGGCGTTGACCGTAAGAATGGCGTCGTTGGAGTCCAAGGGCCCGCTCAATAGCGATTTAACCTCGAGGTCGTCGAGCAGCTCTTCCAACCGGTCGAGTTGATCGGGCACTTCATCGGCAAAGCTGGGATCCTCGTCGGCCATTTCGATCATGGTCATCAGATCGTCGCAGCCGCCAAGTGCTTCATCCAACGGGTTTACAAGGCTTTTTAGACCTTTGAGCTTGGCCACGGTTTCCTGTGCCGCCGCCTGATCGTTCCAAAAATCGGGCCGGGCCATCTCTTCATTGATGGTCTTAACTTCGGCTAATTTACTTTCGTAGTCAAAGAGAGTCCCGAAGCTGGAGAATCCGCGTCTGAATCATTTCGGCTCGGTCCGTGAGTTCCTTGTCCATCGCCTGGTTCCTTGGTGGGATAGTGTTTCCCGGTTGAAGATATCGTGTAAGCTATACAATAGGAATTATAGCGGGATAGGAGTTGGTGAGATAGGGTGGGGGTTGAGTCGGTGTTGGCTAACCTCCAGCCCCCCTGAAGTGCTGGCAAATCTACTTTGTTGTCTCAATTTGGCTGTGTTGAAGAATATGATCTGCTGTAGACCAGAAATATAGTATTTTTAACTTTTTCACAGCGGTTATAATGAGTGCTGTATGAAGGTCTAGTAAGTTGCCAAATGGAAGCCACCAAAATGCAAATTGATCCCCAGTCTATTTTTAACGCGGCAATGCAACTCCCGGAGGCCGACCGTTTAACGTTAGTTTCGCGGTTGATGGAAAGTCTTCCACCGGAGGGTATCACTGTTTCTTTGGACGATCCCGAACTTATGGCTGAATTAGATCGGCGATTCGCCCAAAGTGACGAGGGCATTGAGTGGTCGCAACTGAAGGCGGAAGGCTAATGCCGGATGTAAGAGTGATCTTTCACCGCTTAGCTGCAAAAGAGTATAGCTCCGCTCGTGAGTGGTATGCGGACCGTGCGATAGATGCTGCCGAGGTCGTCGATAATGTCGCAGGTCGTTTTAGCACAATCGGTTGGCGTGGACAGCATCATGGCCGGGCACGAGGTTATTGAGATTTTTGGTTCTTCACGGAATTTAGCGGGTAAAAATGATGTCAACTTGCCTTCGGCAAGAGGTTTTTCAGGCATGGGCTAACAAAAGTATATTGACTCAAGACAAACTACAGGGTGATACTACCGTGGTCTGGCGAAGCGGAGGCAGGCACTGCCGAGGAGCAACCTACCAAGGAATAACCGGATGCTGACGGAAGTATATTCTGTCAAGGCTCCTCGGATATTCCATAACCCGAGGAGTTTCTTTTTCATACTTTTGTTAGTCCATGCCTGAAAAACCTTCGTGCGGAGCACGACAATACCATTTTCACCCGCTAAATTCCGTGAAGAACCAGATTTTTTTTACATGCTCAAAAACCAGCAACCACCAGTTAGTTCCGTAGGTCAGTTTGATTACGATGGCAAACTTCAATAATGCTATTTTGAACGCCATTTTTTTTTCCGCAGTACTATCAATTACTCTTACAGTGCTCCCCGCCGCGGAACCGGAGTCGACATCAGAAAGATGCCGGAAATTAGAATATCTTTGGGCGAAGGAATTGACCGGCATCAAGATCGACGGCCGGGCGATTCGCGTTCATTCGCAAGGAGTATTTGTAACGGATACGCATTTCTTCGTGACCGGTCGACTGGAGACATCTCCGCCGCGAGCCCTGCTGTTGCGAATCGATCGATCCGATTCAACAAAAGTTGAGCACCTGGACATTACTTTTTCCAGACGGGGATCTTCGCAAAAAATCCAGCGTCTGGACCACCCGGGAGGATTTGATTGCGACGGAAAGCAACTTTGGATTCCGGTGTCGGTGAGCGAGCCTCGGTCACTCACGGTCGTAATTCGCGTTCCGCTGGATGGAGATGGTGCGTTTTGCGAACGTCCACATGATGTTGCCTTTGAAGTTGACGACCACATAGGCGCATTGGCTGTTGACGCCAAGTCGAATCGTCTTTATGGCGCGAACTGGGATACACGCTTGATTTACGTTTGGGAGCTCGATGGCGTTTGTGTCCGCAAAATTGCCCATGATCGATTAATCAAAGACCATCCTGACTGGAACTTGGCCGTGCAAGATTGGAAGTATATCGGCGGGGGACTCACCCTGGCTTCCGGCACCGATAAAAGCAATCTCACTGCAAAAACCACCTCGCGGGCAGTGGTGGATTTGCTGGATCTGGATCGCGGGATTTGTTTGTGTCGAAATCGCTTCGCGCGCCGACCCGAGTCGGACCATTACGTGACCAGAGAAGGCATGGCCTTTCGCGGCGACCGCTTGTTTCTGCTGCCAGGCGATATTGTTCCAGTAGACAAACCTTCGGGCAAGCAGGGATCACGGGTTACGGTGTTCTGCTACCGTTTGCCGATCGGTGCAGGTGCCAAGTAGAGGCGGAAGCCGTTGGGATTAAGCTATTAACACATAAAGATTGTCAACTAAAATGTCGCGAGTCGTTCTAGCACTGTCGGGTGGAGTGGATAGCAGTATGGCTGGTTATCTGCTCAAGCAGGCGGGACACGAGGTTATCGGGGTATTTATTCTACATGTTCCGGCGTCAAAAAAAGGATTGGGGCCATTTGAGAGAATTGGTTCAACTGGTGATTTGCGTGTCGAAGACGAGAAATCTATACAAAAGGATTCGAATCCCTTTCTCTTTGTCGAGGCTGCCGAGGCCCAAAAGGTGGCCTACGGCCTTGGAATTCAATTTGAAGTCCTGGATCTTCAACACGAATTTCAGCCGGTTATCGATTACTTCGTAGACGAATATGCAGCCGGGCGGACTCCGAATCCGTGTATCTTTTGCAATGCATTGATTAAATTCGGCAAACTGTACGAGTATGCCGAATCTATTGGCGCTGAACATCTGGCGACAGGACACTATGCCCATATTCTGAATCCCGGCACATCCCAGGCGCGTTTATGCCGTGGATGCGATCCTGACAAGGACCAATCATATTTTCTCTACAATATCGAGCGAGGAATCCTTCCCAAACTGATTTTTCCGGTGGGGAAGTACACTAAAGCCGAGATCCGCAGCATGGCTACCGATCTTGATTTACACGCCGCAGAGAAGCCCGACAGCCAGGATATATGTTTTGTGGCCAAAGAAGAGCATGCGGCTTATGTGAGGCGGATTCTTACTGAACGTGCCGCCCAAGAAGTGATTGGGGATATTATAACGGAGCGATCCGGTGAGATTGTAAATCCAAAAAGGACTAATCTCTTTTCCTACATGAATGATCCAGATCCATTATCACGATCCGGTCCGATCGTAACCGTTGACGGCCGCGAGGTCGGACGCCACCAGGGCATCGAGAATTTTACCGTGGGGCAGCGGAAGGGAATCGGCGTGGCTTTGGGCGAGCCGCATTATGTGATTCGAATAGAAGCTGAAGGTCGGCGTGTGATTGTGGGTACACGCGACCAACTTGCCCGTCGGGAACTGACGGTGAAGTCTGCTAATTGGCTGGTCGATCCACCTGGCGAGCGGTTCCGGGCGGAAGTCAAAATCCGCTATAGCACCCCGGCGGTTGCAGCGGAGATCGAGATTCTGGATTCCGACCGTTTCAGAGTGGTTTTTGATAAACCATGCTTTGGCGTCGCGCCGGGACAAGGAGCCGTTTGTTATGACGGAGATGTGGTTCTGGGCGGTGGTTGGATAGAGTAGGTTCCAACATACTAACCCGAAGCGCAAGCGAAGGGAGAGCAACGATTGACTCCGCTTCTCCCTTCGCTTGCGCTTCGCACTTAGTGTTTCTGCCTTGCTATTCCTGCACATGCATTAACAGCCGAGGGTGGCTGCCTGCAAGAAATGAACACGGAGGCTGTTTTTCGCGTGGAAAACGGCCTCCGTATGTAAGTTTTTGCCGCTGCGTCGATCAGTCGCCGACGTAGGACATGAGGGCCATGAAACGCGCTCGCTTAATGGCGGCGGTAACGGCGTGCTGGCTGGCGGCCGTGCAGCCCGTCTTGCGGCGGCCGATAATTTTGCCCTGGCGATTCGTGATCTTCTTCAGAAGCTCGAGATCCTTATAGTCCACATACATGGGACGAGGACGCTGGCCGTCGACGTATATCGGGTCCTTCTTCTTACCGCGGACCTTGGTCTTCGCACGTCGTTTGGTGGGCCGTCTCGTGAATTTCTTTGCCATCTGCAATTAACCTGATTGCTACCGGTGATCAAAATGTGTTTTGGGGAAACCTCTAAGTCTATCTAATGTCGAGTAAAACACAAGGCGGAGTACGGAGTGATTTTAAGAATATCGAGACCCCCCAATGGTTCTGGTTTAATTGGTTTCTGTTGATAATTCTTGCACAAGCGATAATCTGTTAGCCCCGTCGCCCGCGACGGGACAGGGAGTGTCGGAAAATACAGTGTTTCTAACAACCTATCGCAGGCGATCGGGCTAACAAGACCCAATCCTATACCGGGTTATAACCCGGCAGAAAGCCCGCTGTTATGAAACCGCCGGGGTAAAACCCGGCCTACATCGTTCCCAATTCCCTAAGCGCCACTTGCGCCACTCATCCCCCACCGATGGCGGGAAAGACACTCACGGTTTCCCCGCCGGCCAACTTTTTTGCCAGCCCGCTTTTGCGACCGTCAACGAATATTATGCGTGCTTCGTCGGCGGGAATCCCCAGGCGGTCGAGCACTTCGGCGACCGTATCGCCCTTTTCGATCCCGACTTCGACCTCTTCGGCGTTGTTGACGTAGCGGCGGAAGGTGGCGAAAACACGCAGATTGACCTTACTGGGCGAAGTCGAACACACTATCGAGCTCCTCGTCCGAGACGTCGAAGGTGACGTCATGCGGGGGCAGTTTTTCAGTCTGGAAATATCGCGGCAGCCTGTCGTCGGCCGCCGTAAATCCGGCTTCGGCGTTGAAGCGCCGCTCGGTTGTCAAGATGCTTTTACCCAATGCCGTGACATCGTCGCCTGTAACCGTCTTGCCCCAGTAGCTCGAGAGCATCTCGCACAGGGCTTCCATGG
>JAFGTN010000749.1 GCA_016934075.1 Pirellulales bacterium | reverse complement strand
TCGATATTGCCAAGGATCGAATCCCCGTGCGGCCCGGTGCCCATTACATGATGGGCGGAGTCCACGTCGACCAGCAGGGGCGCACCTCCGTGCCCGGTTTGTGGGCCATCGGCGAGGTCAGTAATACGGGTCTGCACGGCGCCAATCGCCTGGCGTCGAACAGTTTGCTCGAAACCATCGTCTACGGTTGTCGGGCTGGTGAAGGTGTTTCCGAGGTGGTCAAGCCGCAAAACGATTGCTACACGGTTTTGCCCTTGCAAAATCCGGTTGTCAAACCGAGTATCGAGCCGCTGGATCTGGCCGATATTCGCAACTCGCTGAAAAGCCTGATGTGGCGCAATGTGGGTGTGCGACGCGATGCCGGAGGGCTGTCGGAAGCGGCCGAAAACATTGCGCGCTGGTGCAAATACGTATTGCCGCGACAGTTCCCCGACCCCATCGGTTGGGAGTTGCAAAACATGCTCTGTGCAGCGCGGCTGATTATCAAAGCCGCCATCTCTCGCGAAGAAACTCGTGGCTGCCACGTGCGAACCGATTTCCCGAACCAGGACGACAAAAACTGGGATCGTCATCAAATCTTCCGCAACGGACCGGCGGAAGAATAGCTGGTATGTAATTACCGAATAATTGATGTCTGACGGGCAGTCTACCATTAGGCTAGTGCCATCAGATAGCATCGTATTCGGGGTACAAATTCAAATTATTCTGCGTCATTATGTTGTTGTTCCAGATGGTTCTCATTTCTGGATAGTGGAGTCTTATACGCGTTCTAGTTTGATACTGCGCTTCCATCTTCACAAAAGTAGCGTGTTTTCCCGAAGGGTAAACATGCGGCGGAGCACAGGATCAATCGGTAATTGATATTAAAAGCTACTGGGGGGGGGTGAAGCCATTCAAAAGGTACACACGGAAATAACTTCGCGGCATATCCTTCCTTTAGATAGTAAAAAAGTTGATTCCCCTGCAATGTCAAAGTATCTTTTTCTATCGGCCCACGGATATTCATGAAGGCAGGAGGGGTAATGTCTGAGTGTTGTACCTACTCACAAGACATAAACACCGGTCAGTCTTTGGTCGCGATTTCGGTTGACTCAGCTTGTGCTGCCAGTCTGCAGTGCGATATCTATATTCAACGCGAACCAAACGAGGAGCCCATTCTCTATCGTCGCAAATCGCATCCTCTCGAAAAGGCTGACCTGGACCGCTTGATTAAGCGTGGAATAGAAACGATCTTTATCAGCAAGTCGCATGAAGCGACATATAGAGACAGGATGTATGAAGAGGTCTGTTGCGACGAAACCATTGCCCCTGCCGAACGCTTTCGAGTTCTCCGCGACATCAACGAAGCGTTTTTCGAGAAGGCTTTTCGCGGCGGCAAACTCGACGAAGTGGTTGGATTTTCGGAAGTTCTTGGCAGCCAACTGACCGAAATCATCAGTCGAAATGACCTTGTTGTGGAAGACCTTTTATCGCTGATGGAATTCGACAACGGGACTTATACGCATTGCATTAACGTGTCAACCTATTGTCTGCTGCTAGCTACGCATTTGGGAATCAGCAAGGTGGAGGAACTGGAATCAATTGCCGCGGGAGCATTGCTGCACGATATCGGTAAGCGACAAGTCCAGCTAAGTGTGCTGAATAAACCCGGTCCCTTGACTGACGAACAGCGGGAGCACGTTCAGAGGCATCCCTTGATTGGTTTTGAAGAGCTATCCCTCCGGGGTGACATGAACTGGAGACAATTGATGATTGTATACCAACATCACGAACGAATGGATGGGCTTGGATATCCGACCGGCATATCAGGCGACGAGATCCATCCTTGGGCCCGCATTTGTTCGATAGCCGACGTTTTTCACGCATTAACCTCGATAAGACCTTATCGTTTCCCGCTTTCCGTCAGTGCGGCTTCTGTGGTTATCGGGGGAGAGATGAAAACAGCTTTTGATTCGGAGATGGTAAAATGCTGGAATACGATAATGAAGACGACCCCATGCTTTATGGCATAGTAAATCACTTGCGCTGTGATATCATGATTCCACCATGTTTATCCAATTTTTTTGATAAAAAGAAATCGGGTGTCGTTATGGCGGATGACCGGCGTCGCTACAAACGGTGGAACTTCCGCAACCTCGGGGCGTTGGAGATCCGCCAATCATTCACTGACCTGGAACGGCACACCTGTTGGTGTCGTATATACATCAAGGATATCTCGATCGGAGGCGTTTCCTTTCTGCATAGTGAACAGCTCTTTCCGATGGAACAGATGCGGATTCTTTTTCCGAAGAAATCTCTGGAACCGATCTTCAAAGGTCGCGATAGAAACATCATCGAAGTCAAGCGGTGCCGTAAAAGGGGACAACGATGCTATGAAATCGGCGCCCAGTTCGTAGAAGAATTCAGGGATCAGTCCGGATAATTCATCCAGATATTTGCTTCATCATACAAGATGCATATTCCCAACTATCCGCAAATTCGTGCAGCTAGTCTCAAGCGGAATAATTCATAGCAATTGGTGATAAAGTTTGAGTCGCCAAGACCACAGTGGGGGCTGTTTTGCGGCCCTGAAGCTAGGTGTTAGGTCGTATTTCCGTTTCCTTTTTGAAGGAAAGTATCTTTTCAGCGCAAATCGCCACGCTACGACTCACAAGCGGAAAAGTGCAACCTAGAGTTATTTGAGTAGAGATTTTATGAAACCAAGGGGTAGATGCCACAAAATATGTGCCAACAATTTCTGTTTGAGTCATACAAATTGTGGATGGTGTTGCCATCGATCCGGCGCAAGTTGCTGACAAGCCGCTTGGTCGTAACGAGGTGGACACGAAAGAGTAAGGAATCAGAGTCAACATGAGAAACGGTTTACAAGCAACATTTGATTTTCTCGGTAAGACCGAAAACCGCAAAGCTGTGGAGATATTGGTTGCCGGAATGGATTGTTCTCATAAACCGAGCTGTACAAGGTCGGTTCAGGCGATTCTCAAACGGCGAGAACCGGAGGGTCACGCCGAGGTATTTCGCCGGCTGTCGAAGTTGGACAGAAAGTGCCATTCGTATGTCAGGGAACGAACCAAGCGATTGGTAAACGTGGTTAGTCAGACACTCGAACAAGGCGACCACAAAGAGGCGGTAGAGGCGTGCATGGCGATTTTGAAATTTCGACTATACGACGTCTTACCCGGCCTTCTGGTCGTGGCTGAAAAGGAGGACTGTGTCGAATCCGATCTGGCAGCCAAGACCATACTCAAACTGGCCGAGATGTTCTACGGTGAACTAAGTGGTGTCGACGAACAACCCAAACGTAAGGACATCGAAAATGTCCGCCGGCAAATGACATCCACGCTCGAAGATGCCGCCCGCCGATACCTGAAACACCAGCGACTTGAAATAGTCGAAGCTTTTCTGCTGGTAACCAAGCCGTCGAATGCGACGTTGCGGAATCTGCTCCGCAGTCCTGAAGAAGCCGCTCACGCCGCGGTTATTGAAGTGCTTTACAATAGTCAGCAAGGCGGCGTCATCCGCCTGTTGTTGGGTTTCCTGGAAGATCCACAAATGCCCCGCCGCGCGCTGCGCGTGATGTGTGAGCGAACCGACGCCAAGTTCGTGACGAACCTCCTGCAAAGGGCTTGTCCCGGGCAGTCTAGAGTCAAGTCTTATGTCGAGACCCTCAGACGCTTCGACGACATCGCCTGGGCCAAACCGAATTATGAACTGTTGGCCGGGCTCGACGAAGATAATCAAGGAAATGCAGTTGAACTGCTGATGGCTTCATCGCTCGACCAAAATCATTTGTTGGACGTTCTCGAATATATGTTGGCCGAAGGCAAGCCGCTGGGGCGACGCACGGCAGCCCGGGCACTGGCCGATTTCCCCGGTCCAAGGGCCGATTCTCTAGTTTGTAAATCGCTGAATGACAAGGATGCGGTGGTTCGCGCGAATATTCTCAAACAGCTACGCCCACGTAAAATTCCCGGCGCAATGACACTCTTGATTCGCATGGTCGATGGAGCGTCTGAACCTGTCCGTGAAGCTTTGAGTGATGCTTTACCCGAGTTTAGCCTCCATCAGTTCATGATGAATTTCGATTCCATGCCGGATGAGATTCAACCGCTCAGCGGTCAACTCGTTCGGCAGATCGACATCAATGCCGCCAAGCATTTGCAAGGAGAACTGGGCTCGCTTTCGCCGGTTCGTCGCCGCCGTGCGGTTAATGTGGCCGAGGCCATGGGGTTGGTTTGTAAACTGGAAGAATTCATAGTGCCGCTTATGTCCGACAGTGATCATATGGTTCGTGTTGCCGCCGCTCAGGCATTGGCCGACTGCGACACGGAGACCAGTTGGGAAACCCTTCGTGATGCACTGTTCGATCGTAGTGTCGTTGTGCAGGAAGCAGCCGAGAAAAGCTTGCTGAGAATCAGCCAATCATTGCAGAAGGTCCGCGATGATGAGGGGAACGAAACCGAAGAACCTTCGGTGGAAAATCAAACCACGCAATTGCGATAGGTAAATTGAGGAGATGGTAACGTGCTGTTTTTGTTGTCCGCCGTCCAATTAACGAATTTTTCCGGCATTATTTGGCGCTTTTGCTGTCAGTCAACACTCTTTGCGCGTCGTGGCGAAACCGGTGAGATCTTTTTTTGGTTGGTTATTTTCGGCGTTTTCATCGGAATCATTTGTGTTGTCAGCTATGCGGCAACGCAATTCACCCATAAGTGGAAATACAATTCTCACCCTTCGCTCTTCTATTCCCTTTGCCGCATACATGATATCGATCGCAGCACACGCTCCATGCTCAAGCAAGTGATCCGCCACCATGGGATGACGCAACCGGCGCGACTGTTCACCGAACCGCAGTGGCTCGATCCCGCCAAGTTGGGAAAGGCCTTCGAAGCAAAATCCCAGCAAATACTGGCTTTGCGGAAACGCATCTTTGCCATCGATCAAGATTCCACTAAGTCGTTGTGAAAGAGACCGTAAGGAATTTTGCAGCATAAGTATTGACGAAATACCAGCCAGTCAGGGCAGGATGCATGCGGCCATAAAGCGGGGTGCGTGCATTATGTATAGGGGCCTCTATTTAAAGCAATCATCAGCGGCCAATCTTGCTATTCTTCCCTTGCGATTCAAATTTCGCAATATCCGCAAAATTCTCATATTCACACGTTTGGCCCACTTATAGCTGTTGACACATGTGGAAGTGGAAGTAAAATTCAGGATTCAAGTCCCGCCAAAAATTGGATCTATAGAACATTTTTGCCAACAGCCTGCGTATTATAGATCAAATAGGAACCAATCCTGCTCCTAGCGCGGGATAAGCCCGCAATCCTGAAAATTATAAACATACGCGCAACTCGCGCGGAAGTTCCAGTCTAAAACACTAAATGCTTTTAAGCCATCGAGGTGAGTCTTCATATGGTTGATTCGTCTACCGCGGAATCCACGCAGACCGCGACCGCTTCAGAAAAAGAGGCCATGATCGAGGCCCGTGGATTAAGCAAATTCTACGGCCGTTTTGCCGCCATCGAGGATGTAACGTTCAAGGTTCGCCAGGGCGAGGTCGTCGCCTTCTTGGGTCCAAACGGAGCCGGAAAGAGCACGACCATGAAGCTCTTGACCGGATATTTGGCCCCCTCGGCCGGTAAGGCCCTGATCGCCGGACACGACATGGCCACCGATCGTTCGGCCGGTGCCGAAGTTTTGGGATATCTTCCTGAGAACGGCCCGCTATATCCCGACATGACCCCGCGCGGATTGTTGAACTTCTTAGCAACCACCCGCGGTCTTTCCCCCGCTAAACGGCGCGAAAGGATCGACGAGGTCGTCGACCTTTGCTCGTTGGGCAGCGTGATCGGCAAACCTGTCAGAAAGCTATCACGCGGCTATCGGCAGCGATTGGGGATGGCCCATGTTTTGCTGCACGAGCCCGAGGTGCTGATTATGGATGAGCCCACCGCCGGACTCGATCCCAATCAGATTCACGAAGTTCGCGAGACCATCCGCCGCCTGGGTCGCGACAAAACCATCCTGCTATCCACCCACATCCTCCAGGAAGTCGAGGCGATGGCCGACCGATTGATCTTTATCGATGAGGGGCGGCTGATTCATGAAGGGCCGGTCAGCGAATTAGGCAAGGATAAGACACTGGAAGAGTGGTTCCGGGAACTGACCGCCGGTTAGAGGACAGAGGACAGATAACTTAGGACAGAAAGCGATTGGGTGGCACTGGCTGCTTATTCAAATATTCGATTAGAAACAACCCGGCAATAGACGGTAGTGACTATGAACTCGAACGTGTTACGCGCGGTTTTTACGCGAAACTTTATCAGCTATTTTACCAATCCGACAGGCTATGTTTTCATCTGCTTGTTCGTATGGCTTAGCTCCCTGGCCGCATTTTGGCCCGAAGAATTCTTCATTTCCAACCTGGCCAACCTCGACCAGCTCAACTACTACTTTCCGTTGATCATGCTGGTGTTCATCCCGGCGATCACGATGAGCATTTGGGCCGAGGAACGCCGCGAGGGCACCGACGAGTTGCTCTTGACGGTGCCCAGCACGGACATGGATATCGTTTTGGGCAAATATCTGGCCGCGGTGGCGATTTATACGGTGTCGCTGCTGTTCTCGTGTGTCTCAAGCTTGATCGTGCTCCGCACGCTGGGTGATCCGGACGTGGGACTCTTCATGAGCACATATCTGGGTTACTGGCTGGTCGGGTTGGGCATGCTGGCCATCGGCATGGTGGCTTCCTTTATTACCTCGAACCTCACGGTGGCATATGTTTTCGGCGTACTGTTCAACCTGCCGCTGATCGTGCTTTATTACATTTATAAAACTCGTCTGGATATCTTCGATTTCGGCCAGGCCGGCAATGACGGACAAACCTGGATCTTGTCGCTCACGGCCAGACCCTGGAGTATCCAGCAGCAACTCAGCGATTTCGCTCGTGGTGTTCCCACTCTCTCGGGCGTGGTTTATTTCGGCGGCATCGTCGTGGTTATGCTTTACCTGAGCATGATCCTCATCGGCCGCCGCCATTGGACGGGCGGCAGTGCATTCAGCACGGGCTTGCATTATCTGATCCGCGTGGTCTCGCTGGCCGTCGTGATGTTGGGCATCTTCACAATTACCCAGCGGGCGAGTGTGCACTTCGACATGACCCAAGAACAATTGACGTCGCTCTCGCCTCATACGGTCGAATTGCTCAATAATCTGGAAACGGACAAGCGCCCGGTGCGCATCGACGCCTTTATCAGCCCCGAAGTGCCCGAGGCATATGTGCAAACCCGGCTGAACTTGATCAACACGCTCAAGGAGATGCAGTCCATCGGCGGCCAGAAGCTCGATGTTGTTATTCACGAGACCAAACGTTTCGGCGAAGAAGCTACCCTGGCCGACGAGCGATTCAAAATCGTTGCTAAAAAAGTGACTACCGACAAACGCGGTGCTTTTACCGACGATTTCATTTTCCTGGGTGTGGCCTTCCGTTGCGGGCTCAGCCCGGTAACCATCCCCTTCTTCGATCGCGGTACGCCCATCGAATACGAACTGATCCGGTCGATATGCACGGTTGCCCAGCAGAAGCGCAAGACGGTAGGCATTTTGACGACCGACGCGCAGCTTTACGGCCAATTCAACATGCAGACCATGTCTCCGGGCCGCAACTGGCCGATCATCGACGAGTTGGAAAAACAATACGAAGTAGTCCGCGTCGATCCCAAACAGCCGATAGACACGAAGAAAATCGACGTACTTTTGGCCGTGCAACCCTCGTCGCTGGGCCCGCCCGAGATGGATAACTTCGTCGCCGCCATCAAGACAGGCCTGCCTACGGCGATCTTCGAGGACCCGGCCCCATTGTTGACGCCCGGTGTTCCGCCCACCAGCGAGCCTCGCCAGTCAGACAACCGCATGGCCATGATGATGGGCCGCCAGCAGAGCCCGCCCAAGGGTGATATCAACAAGCTCTGGAGCCTGTTGGACATCGACTTTGCCGCCGATTCTATCGTCTGGCAAAAGTACAATCCATATCCCAAATTCAGCCAATTCCCCGACGAATTC
>JAFGTN010000748.1 GCA_016934075.1 Pirellulales bacterium | reverse complement strand
TTCTAAGTGCCCTTGACTCGCAATTTTGCAAAAGTCCAACTAGTCTGAATACTGCGTCTTTCATGATACATTTGGCAACCGCACAAAGCAATCAGATACAAACAATTGTTCTCAATTATGATTTTTTGAAATTCGTTTAAATCCGGCCATGCTACCGCGGGCCAATTGACGCCCGGTCTCTATATAGCTGGACTCGAAGGTGTCGTGTCCTTGCTGGCGATGCACGAGCAATGTCTCAATTGTGTAGGCATACGGCGTAATGCCCTTGTAATTGAGCTGGCCCCACACGCGAGTGGGAAATCCGTGAGAAGATACTTCTTTGAACTTGAAGCCTACTTCTTTCCGCCACTCTTCAAGGAGCGTCCTGGCACCTTCTCCGTTATGACCGAACACATCCATTTTCGAGCGGCCCGCGCCGTTGTGAAGGGTCGCAAAGAAGACCGGGCGAAGCTTTTCGAACAGCGGCCAGAGTGCGAGAGTTTCCGGCTGATTTCGCACGTTGTCCGGCCAATTCGTAGATAGGTTCGTGCCCGTCCCCTCGGCGAGCGCGGGTGGCATATTATAGTAGGTCGCTCCGTAGAACGCTCCATCCACATTTACGACGGGGACGAAATAGAACGCATATTCATCGAGCCATTCGCGATGCAAGAGGACCTCTTTCATCCATCCTTCGCAGGCATACGTACCCGCCGTCTCGCTACAGTGTTCGCCGGAGATGATCACGATATTCTTTCGCTTCGAGGCGTTGCCGCATGCGGTGATACGGGCCATGCGGATCTGATATCCGTGAGTCTTACTGTGGTTGCTCTCGCCAACCGTACTGACCTTAACCAATGCTGGATATTTGTTTGCAAGACGATCCAGCACGGTGTCGCGATGCCGCAAAGTAAAGGGCGTGGGACTGGCAAACCACATCTGGGTTGCCTTAAGCGTTACTTTAAAACGCACCCCATGTGGTACGTGACCTGCGTCACCATATGCATTGTCGATCCTCGGGTATCCCGTGGGTGTCCAGTCGACAACCTTGATGTTCTTCTCTCCGATGGGGAGCCAATTGTCTCCATCGACGGAATACACGGCCGCCCTATTGTGCAGTGGAGTACGCCCACCCCGGTTGAAATCGGCCACTTCCAAAGTAACGGTCTTTCCAATCATCGACTTTGGAACTTCAACCTTGAAGTTGAAATACCAGTTATACAATCTTTTTGCAACCCGCGAACGAAAGCGATAGTGACCGTCCGAAACCTTGACAAAGTTCTGACCACCACCGCAGTTGATCGTACTGTTGAAAACAATGCCGTCGAGCGTTGTCGATTCGCCTCTCGGATTCCAATCGTCGTAGGACCATTGCGCCCACGCGGCGTGACATGCCGGCAGCATGCAGATTCCTATCCAAATGGCTAAGCGGCAGTATACATTCATGTCATATTCTCCGGGCTTGTTTCCGATAACGCAACGGAGAGGTGCCGAATTCCTTGCTGAAAGCGATGTCTAATCGCACTGCATTGAGAAAACCGGCTGCCGTGGCGATTTTTGCAATAGACAGATCGGAGTGGACGAGCAAGTCGCGCGCCTTTTCCAGGCGAACGCGGCGGATCTCTTCGGCCGGCGAACGCCCCAGCATCTTGCGAAATCGCTGCTCCAGCGACCGTCGCGATATGGCCACTTCCTCCAGCACATCGGAGACATTGATTCCGTGTGATGCATGTTCGCGAATGAATCGGATGGCGATGACAAATTCTTCATCATCGGCGGCCATGACGTCCGTGGACTGCCGGGTGATCACGCCCAGAGGCTTGACAAGGGTCGGGCGTCGCGGCACGCGAGCCCCGTTCATCAATTTTTCCAACAAGGCCGCGGCCGCGTGGCCCACCTGGCGACTGGCCAATTCGACACTTGATAGATGTGGACTAGTCACATTGCACATCATCTCGTCGGTGCTGCCGGCTAGAATGGCCACCTCGTCGGGTACCCGAATGCCGCTCCATTGGCAAATTTCGCGCAAGCGGTGCCCACATTGAGCGTCGGCCGAGAAGACCGCCACGGGGCGAGGCAAATCAGACAGCCACCGGCTGACCAGCCGCTGTTGCTCGTCCCAGGAAAGCCTGCGCCTGTCCGTTCGGAAAACCGCGCACGGATGCCCGGCGGATTCGACGGCGGATTGAAATGCCCGGCCTCGTAGCGGAGAGTATAAATTGCTGCGGGGCGCAAAGTAGGCAAATTGCTCGAATCCCCGATCCAGGAAATGCTCCAAGGCCAATCTGGCTCGCTCCGCGTCGTCGGTGATCACGCGGCCCAGCCATGTTTCTTCCATCATCACCGTGTCGAAGTCGACGGCCGGCACGCCCGCCTCGCGGACATGCGCCGCCATGACCCGGCTGTCGAGACGGGTGATAATGCCGTCACCGCTCCAACCGACTGGCAGCCGGACTCGACCCTGCCGATCGTGAGGCGACACAAGCAGCATCCAGGATCCGAACGTCTGCGCGTGTTCGGCAACGGCCTGCACCACGGTACGGTTGAAGGTGTGATTTGTTTCGGCAAGTATAGCGATATGCCGCGTCCGTCGACGGCCCATGAAACAATGACTCCAGGCTACTGAAAACAGCTATCGTGGCCCCCGGCAAGGGCCCACCGTCAAGCCGACAGTATACCATATTTCATTGCGCTGTGCGCAAAATGTAAATAAAAATGCGCAATTCTGGCGATTGACCGGCGGTGTACGTGCAGGCTACCATTAAGGCTGTGGCAATCGCGACTGTCTTGAGGGAGAAAAGTATCATGGCCGCCATGAATCGTCGAGAATTTCTTTGCCGATCCAAAGCAACCGGTTTAGGTATGGCCGCCGGCATGACGATCCTTAACGACTCTAACTCCGTCCGGGCAAATCCGGCCAACGACAAAATCATGATGGCGATTATCGGCTGTCGCTCCCGCGGTCCCGGTCTTGCCCGCAACTTCGCGAGAAGAAACGATTGCGAGCTCGCCTACATCGCCGATGTAGACAAGGCAATGATCGTCAAACACGCGCCGATGATTGCCGAGGCCCAAGGCGGCAAAAAGCTCAAGGGCGTCCAGGATTTCCGCCGTGTGTTGGAAGACAAATCGGTCGACGCGATCATTATCGCCACGCCCACTCACTGGCACGCGCCGGCCACGATCTGGGGTTGCCAGGCGGGCAAGGATGTCTATGTCGAGAAGCCGCTTTGCCACAATGCCTGGGAAGGGCAAAAGATGATCGAGGCCGCGCGGAAGTACAAACGGGTTGTCCAGGTCGGCACCCAGAACCGCAGCGCTCCATACAATATGGCCGCGCGGAAGTATATCACCGAAGGCAAGTTGGGCAAGGTCCACTTTGTTCGCGTCTTAAATCAGAAGTTATGGCCAAACTTCAAACCTAGAGCCGATCAAGCTGCTCCAAAAGACCTCGACTGGGATATGTGGAACGGCCCCGCGCCGGAACATGCCTACAACTTCAATCTACGCTACCACTGGCACCACCTCTGGCGATATTGCATCGGTGACATCGGCAACGACGGCGCGCACCAGTTCGACGAAGCCCGCATGATCGCCGGATTCGGATTGCCAAAACATGTCCATTGTACCGGTGGACGTTGGAATACCCAGGGCACGGCCGACACGCCAGACACCCAGATTGCGACTTTCACTTACGACAACGACATGGTCGCCACGCTGGAGCTGACCCTCTACACACCCTACATGCTCAAAATCGATCCGGTGGTCCGCGACAACGACATGTTCCCCTATTGGCCCCAAGTATCGACGCGGATCGAAATCTACGGCGACAAGGGTGTAATGACCGTGGGCCGCATGGGTGGCGGCTGGCAAGTATTCGTACGCACCAAGGACCGCAAACCTGTGGTAAAAGACCAGATGTACGGCCGTTTTCCCGACTCCGATCATCAGGAAAACTGGGTGCAATGCATCCACAGCCGTGAAAAACCCAACGCTGACATCGAAATCGGCCACATCAGCCACATCTCGCTGCACTACGCCACGATGAGCTATCGTGCCGGCTTCAAGGCGCTTAACGTCGATCCCAAAACTCAGCATGTCGACGATGCGGAGGCGATGAAGTTCTTCAAGAGAGAAGAATATCGCAAGCCCTGGGTGCTGGAGGAGGAAGTGTAGTGGCCGTTTCGCTACTGAAACATCGAACGGCGATCTTACTTTGCCTTTCCGTTTTGCTGAGTGCCACCATATACGGCTGCGGGCACGATAATCCGTTGGGACGCCAACCCGTTTCCGGCACGGTGACTGTGGACGGCCAACCGTTGCCTCGGGGCATGATCCGATTCACTCCACGCAATCGGGAAGGCACGGTAGGTAGCGGGACGGTTATTACCGACGGCAAGTACGAACTGACTGTGGAAAAAGGTTTGCCCGCCGGTGAATACGTGGTCGGCATCCTCGCCGTCGACCGGGAAGAGAGTTCCAATCCCGACGCGCTTCCCGGAACCGATACCTTCTCGACGCCCGCAAAGCAGAGAATCCCTCCACGATACAACGTGAAAAGCGAACTTGTTCGGGAAGTCAATACGGACGGCCCTAACGTATTCGATTTCGAGATCAAGACGAGATAATCCATGAGGTGTGCCATGCGAACCAGACAATTGGCTTTCACCTTGGTCGAGTTGCTGGTGGTGATTGCCATCATCGGCATCCTCATCGCACTCCTGCTACCGGCCGTGCAGGCTGCCCGCGAAGCCGCTCGGCGCATGAATTGCTCGAACAATTTGAAACAGGTTTCCCTGGCCATGCACGGCTATCACGATGCTTACAGCCATCTGCCCATCGGCTGCTACGGCGATTTCTACGGAACCTGGATGGTCCGCATTCTACCGTACCTGGAACACAACGACATTTATGAAATGTACAAATTCGGAACCAACGCCATCTACAGCGACGCTGCCAATAGAAAGGTGACTGAGAGACGAATTGCATCCTTTACTTGTCCAAGCGACCATCCGGTTTCTCAGTGGAACGGCATTACCTGCCACAACTACGTGGCCAACTTCGGTAATACGGGCAACAATCGGGTCGCCAACCGCCATACGGAAGCGGTGGATACACTCAACGGCATCGAATTCGGCGGAGCACCTTTTATGGACCTCGATCCCTATGCCGGCGGTCCGCAAACCGGTGTCCGCTTCCGGGAAATCACCGACGGATTGAGCAACACGCTTTTGATGTCCGAAACCGTGCAGGCGCGCGGACACAACGACTTGCGGGGTTTTGCCTGGTGGGGTTGGGCGTGTTGGTTCCATACTTCGATGACACCAAATACCGCACAACCCGACCTCGTCTTGACTGATAACTATTGTCCCGCAGATCCTCCCAGGGGCGACCCGCCCTGCCTGGGAGCCAAGGAGACGGGCCTGCCCATGATGTGCGCGGCACGCAGCC
>JAFGTN010000076.1 GCA_016934075.1 Pirellulales bacterium | reverse complement strand
GAATCGTGGCTGCCAGCGTGTCGGCCGTCACGGCCACATGATACCACTGGCCCTTCTTCCACCGGGAACCGCTCAGGCGACCGCGGGCATCGCCCCCCAGGTGAAGATAGATGTCCGGCGCTTGGGCAGCAATCGTGATATGGAAGACACCCGGCCCCCACGTATCGCTGGTCACGAGTCCCTGAAAGCGTTCTCGGCGTCCGTCATCTTGCCCTTTCGCCCAAAATGCAACTGTAACTGCCTCTTGTTCGCCCAGATCGCCAATATTGACGAAATTGCCGTCGCCGTCGAACGCCAACGCGGGGCCGTGGGGCCCTTCGGTTGCGGTGACTCCAACGACTTTGGCATGGCGACCATTGAGCGAACTATCTAATGTCTGGCCATGGGTGATGCGGTCAAAAGTCCAATGGCCCAACAGCGCGTCGCTCGGCGGATTGGCCGCCAGGGCGACAAGTGACGGGCTTCCGAGCGTCAAAGTGGCAAGGATTATAGCGGTTCGCATAAGACTGTTTCTCCGGTAGGCTATGCGAGGGAAAAAAGAATCAGTGGATAACTCCTTGGCTTTCCCGCCGCGCCTGCAGACAGGATAGTGGGATTACGAGGACGATGAATAAGACTGACTTTTTCATGCCTGAATCCACAAATCAAATGGGGAAATGGGATAATGGCTCGTTCAACGTCCTTTGAGCATCGTCCGGCATCCGTACATGATGAATTCGGTGTCGAGTCCGCAGGCGATGAAGCGGTAACCTTGTCCGATCCGTCGTTCGATCTCGTCGGAATTGACATGGACGACATGAATACCGGCTGGTACGCCGGCCGCCTTGCACGCGGTTAAGATCGCCTGCTGCGCGGTGAGGACATGTGCATGGTCGAGTTGGCCGGGCAACTCCATTGAGGCTGAGAGATCGTACGGGCCGATTAGCGCCGCATCAACGCCCGGCGTGGCTAGGATCGCTTCCACGTGTTCGACTGCCTGGATGTGCTCGATCATCACGACAACCAGGCTCTTTCCGTTGTGCTCATTGAAGTACTCCGGGAAATTCCGGCCAAAATCGCTTGCGCGACAAAGCGCGGTTCCCCGAGTACCCTCAGGTGGAAACCTAGCCATTTTTACTGCCCGGTCAGCTTCTTCCGGCGTATTGACCGAAGGCACAATGATGCCACTTGCCCCGGCGTCGAGCACTAATTTGGCCATTGACGGGTTGCAGGCCGGCAGGCGGGCCAGAAGATCACAACCGGTCCCCTTTAGGGCGAGGGCAATGTGATGAAAATCGCGGATAGTGTTGTCCGTATGTTCCATGTCAACACATAGCCAGTCAAAACCTTCACCCGCCATAATTTCGGCGATCGACGGGTGGCCCATCATAATCCAGCCACCAAGGGCGACTTCGCCGGCACGGAGTTTTTCTTTGGTGTTTTCCATGATTTGTGTTTATCGGGGATAACTTACCTCGGTCGATCTGAAATATCCTCATCCGACCGTAGTCATGCTCGCCAGAAAGTGGGGGATCGGGGGGATCGTCCACGCACTGGCGAGCAGTCTACTAGACATCTCAGACCGGCCGTGTTATAGCTTGCAAATTATTCTTTTCACCAATGTGGAACTTTTCACGACAGCAGGTTCGCCAGTCATTTGGTGTGAAACCGATTTCGGCTCGAGTGTCGAAGTAGGCTTCCAGATTGGCCAATGGCAACTCGCCGTGCAGCCCGCCACAACTGGCCATGGCAAAACCGGGACAATCCGCAGTTTTTTCGTGCACCCTCAAGACCATTCGGCGCACTTCGTCGGGCGTGCCGTGGGCCAGCCGCGTCGTTTCGATGCCACCGATCATGAACCGATTAGCGAAGCCGAAATGGTCGATCACCGCCTCCAGCGGCGTGGCCGGATTCTCGAACATCAGCCCGTCCACACCCGCTTCAATCAGGTCGGGAAGAAACGCGGTCATGTTTCCGTCGGCTACGAAGATGACCTTTCGCCCTTGTTGTTTCGCCGCTGACCAGATTTCCGGGTACCACGGAAAAACATGATCGCGATACCAAGAGGGTCGAAAGATCGGGCCCGTGGCGCTAGACAGATCGTCGTGGATGAACAAAAAGGGGCTGTCGTCGGCCGCCACCATCTGCGTCACCAAAGCCTTAGATTTCTGCGCGCACGGCAACAGAAAATGCTTGTGGAATCGGTCGGGCTCGGTAGCGGCTGCGGTCAAGAAGACCTCCCAACCCAGCGTTTCCACGGGCCACATGAACAACGTGGTATAGAGCATCGGATAGTACAAGCCGACCGGCCCCAGCGCGGCGTGACGCTGTGCGATATCCGCAGCCGCGCACGAATGCGGCACGGGTGTAATAAGTTCACCATAATCGAGCGACGCCACGTCGAGCTGCCAAACATCCTCGACCGTCTTGCACAAGTACGACCGTCGCATAGCCGCATCGAAAACTCCCAACGAGGCGTAGTCGTAAGGCAACGTAGGATGAGCACGTGTCGTCCCGACCGGCACCGCCCGGAGTGCCTTTTCCGACTCGAGTGGAACCCGATTGATGAGGTCGATCCCCAATGCAGCGTAGGCTCGACGATAGGCCTCGGCCGTTTTCTTGTACACATCAAGACCGCTTACCAACTCGATGATCCCGCGATGGTTGAGCGTCTCTTTCGAGGGACGTTTGGCCGTCGGGTGTCCGGCGGCCCAATGGAGTACGTCGTCTTTCATGGATCATTCGTGCTTATCCCATTCGTTTCGCTGGTGTCGTGCGGCGCCGGGCCAGGGCTGCCATGAGCAGACCACCGAGCAACAACATCGAGGAACCCGGCTCAGGAACCACGCTAAAGGCGAGTTCGTTGATCACGTAGTCCGACGTGCCCGGCGTCGATGTGAAAATACCAACACCGTTATCCGTAGTCGTCGCATCGCTAAAATCGGCGTACGGCCGGGTGTCCATGCGCGTGCTGTCAAGGTAGAAATCGAGCATCATGATGCCGGCGTCGTCGTACTTAACCATCCGGTAGTCGTGCATCAACCCGTCGCCCAGGCTGGGGCCGTCGACATCGCCCGTGTAGATGTCAGGACCCATGACGCCACCGCCCGCGTTGACAACGTAGAACAGATTGGCACCGGTCGAAGCGTGCGCGAACATGATGAACTTACCCGTAGCGCCCTCGTCGCGAACCCCGAAAAACGTGCGCGGGTATCCCGGCGTGTTGACAGCCATGCGGACCGAATACTCCCACACCATGCCCGAAACATCTGTGCCCACGAAGTCATTGCT
>JAFGTN010000747.1 GCA_016934075.1 Pirellulales bacterium | reverse complement strand
CGCTTCGCACGTTCGGTCAGGGCCTCGCGGACCTTGGTCGTGACGACTCCGCATTCGGCTTCTTCGACCTGGTCGAGAATCACGACCGCGTTGAGTTCGGGCAAGAGAGCGTCCAGCGATTCGATGATTTGGTCCTGCATCCGTTCGGAAGTCGGCCGGCGGTTTTTTGTGTCGTAACGCTCGTGCTCGGATTCCAATCGCCCGTCGCCATGGTCGCGAGGCTTGAGGTAGGTGGGCGTCTTGCTCTGGGAGTCGATGTGCAAATGTCGGATATCGCATCCCAGATTGGTCAGGCCCGCGCGAAGGTCGTAGGATTCACCGTCGTCGCCGGTGAATCCTACGGCGTATAAGACGCCATTATTTTCTCCCGGGCCGGTGTTGCACAGGGCGGCCAGATTGCAGACAACCGTACCGGCCGCTCCGGGGCTCTTGCGTATCTCGACGACCTGGTGTGCGGTCTTGCCGGTCTCGATGCTGTATTCAGCCAAGGCCGGGTCGACATCGAGATACTTGTCCAAAAAGAAATCGCCCAACACGGCTATCCGCAAGCCCGAAAAGGCCCGCAATAACTCGGCCAGTCGATCGGATGTCATACCATCGAATTTTTTCATTTGGTCGCCATCTCCATAATCTGATCGTAAAGCCCAGGCACGGTTTGACTATGATCGCCTTGTACGAAGAAACTCGTACCGCCGTCGGCAACGGTGCGGACCAGAACGGTTTTGTACGGACGAAAATAGTATCGCGGGTCGTTCTTGTCGGCCTCGCATTGCAGCTTGTCACCCAGTGCCACCATGTCGAAAACTGCGGTGGTGAAATTTGCAATTACTCTTCCTTCCTGATGCGCGACGTTACGAGCCATGGTGATCGCCTTCAGGTACACCTCGGGGCCCATCACGGCGGTGCCGATGTTGAGGAACACACCGCCTTCGAGTCCAGCCGTGCTCTCGGTGAAGATAAGGAAGTCGGCGTAAGTGGCTTTGCCCATTGCGGCGGCGTTGAAATTGGGGTGCTCGTGCACTATGTCCTGACCGAAGGCCACATGCACGGTAACCGGAACATCGTATCGAATCCCGGCCGCAAGCACGCTGGTATCCTTGTGCGGGAAATCGTAACCGAAATCACTCTCGCCCTCGATCATGCGTCCCAAGGCCTCGCCCAGCCCGATATCTTTTTCGGCAGCCCAGGTGGCGGCCTCGTTGTAGCGGCCCGTCTCTGTCCACAGTCCAAACTGACCGGTACGAACATAGCGAGCGACGCTTTCGCATGTCTCGCCGATCATAGCCAGTTCGAAATCATGAATGGCCCCGGCCCCGTTCAGGGCCAAATGCGATATCAGACCGCGTCGCATCAGGTCGATTAACAGCGGGCCGTTACCCTTACGCAGAACATGCGCGCCGCAGCAGAATATCACCGAAGCGCCGGCCGCTGAAGCCTCGACGATCCGGCGAGCCAGCACGGGCAAGGCCTCGTGCTCGAACGGTTCGCGTTCGTCATCGGGGTACACCATTACCGATAGGTCGATGTCGTGTGTACGCTCATCTAACGGCTCGAGCTTCAAGCGACTACGGTCAAACTGTTTCCGTGGCATGTTTTGTTTCTATAGTAAATGCGGGGTGTCAAGTATCTAGAATGACTGTTAGAGTTCCGGTGATCTGTTGTTTGAAGTTCCGCCTTAAGGCGGCAAATATTTGGCCAAAATACAATTAGCTTACCCACATTCCGCCTAAAGGCGGTACTACAAACAGGATTTAAACAGTCGTACTAGTGTAAACTCACATGACTTGTTCATTGATCACTTCTATTCTTTCTCCCCCACCCCAAATAAACTCGATCAACGTCTTCCAATCAGCATAGTCGGGTATCACCAGGTCGGCGCCCACGCCGATCAGCCGGTCGCGTTTCCAGGGGTCGGGCCGGCCGTTTCGCTCCGACTCGTTGGAGGCTACGCCCACGGCAATACCGCCGGCATCTTTTACGTTCTGGATTTCGACAAATCCGTCCCCGAAACCGAGCAGAAAATCGCCGGGTACGCTGTTTTCTCTCAAGATGCGTTCGATAACCATGGCCTTCGAGAAGCTTTTGTAGTCCTCCTGAGCACCATAGACGTAAGTACCGAAATATTTATCAAGGCCTAGCAATTGGACCTCTTCCTTCACATATTGTTCGTCGGTGCCGCTGGCCAGGTAGAGTTGCACGCCTCGCCGGCAGAGTTCGTCGAGTATTTCGATCGAGCCGGGTACAAGCATGCTCTCGGCTTCGGCGCTACCTGATCGCAAGGCTTCGCGACGGCTGGTGATGCGTTCCATCAAGAGATCGTGGTAACGCTGCTTATACACGGCCGGATCTTCGGCTTGGCCGCCGCGGCGTTCGATCTCCTCGACCAGTCGGATCATCTGGTAGATTGTCTGTTTGCCGGTCAGTTCCGCCACGAATTCGCCGGCCATTTTGTCAAGTTCTTCGGCCGATTCCTTGGTGCCGGTAGCTTGCAAAGCCTCGACCATCATGGGTACCATCACCTCTGGCCAGCCTTCGCGGATGAGACTCAACGTGCCGTCGAAATCGAACAAGGCGTATCGGGGCGGTTGTTCGCGGCGCGGTGATCGGATTATTTCGATTGTCGAACCGTCTAAAAACAGCGTCGATTCAAGCGGGTCCACAACTCGTTGATAATCGGCTTCGTGTTGTGCCATTAAATGCAATCTCCTAATTGCCTGGCGGTCGTTTCCTGTCCGCACGACTCGCGAACCACCAGTTTGAAATCCAGTAAGACCGCGCGCGGAGGTTCGGTCGGATTTGAAATTCGCCAGATCATGGTATCGACCGCGGCGTCGGCTATCGCCGTACAGGGTTGATGGATTGTTGTCAGGGGAACGGAAAGGGCGCTAGCGTATTTCAAATCATCGATGCCCACGATAGCGATGTCTTCGGGCACGCGGACTCCCAACTTCAAGAGATCGCGCATAACTTCGGCGGCCGTGAAGTCGTTACCGCATACGATAGCCTCAGGTGGTCCGGCTTCGAGGATAGTTTTGACGAACATTTCATCAATTTTTCCGGTCTTATGCGTCCAGTCCGGTTGCGAAATGATTCCTTTTTCAAAAAGGGCCGTACGATAACCTTCAATGCGGGCGTCAATCGTAGAAGCCGACTTCGATCGCCCCACGAATTCTATGCGACGACGCCCCAGTTTCAAGAGGTGCTGTGTTAGCGTAAAGCCGGCACGGCGGTTATCGATACCCACCAGATCGTAGCAACTCCTCACCGGGTATTTGGTGAAATCCGCATCGATGAGCACTATGGGGATGCCGGCGTCGTCGAGCAATTTGACAATCCGCCGGTTGACTTCCTGCATCCGCTCGAATAATTCGATGGGTTGAAAAAACACCCCGGCCACTTGTTTTTCGATGTAATGATGGCAGATGGCTTCGAAACGTTCAGTGTCACCAGAGTGGTTGTCTGATGAAAAATCGCCCCACATGAGTGAATAATGATGGGCTTGCACGGATTGAGCGATACGATTGCAGATCGGTTCGAAGATTTCACCTTGACCCAAGCCGGGGATAAGAAGGCCCAAAACTTCGCCTTTGGTCTCGGGAGAGTAGATCACATACGTTCCCGAACCGTGCCGCCTTTGCGCCAACTTTGAAACCTCGAGGTCGCGCAATGCGCGGGCCGCCGTCGGACGGGAAATGTCGAACTGCTTTACTAATACCGACTCGCTGGGAAGCCGATCGCCCAGTTTATACTCACCGGAGATGATGGCTTGCTCCAAATGTTCGTAAACCTGACGATATTTGGGCTGTTCAGAGGCGTGTGACTTCGTTTCTTGCGCCATGGTTCAAGTAATACCTTGTGAGTGAACGATCGTGTATCGTTCTTGTATCAGATGCAAATTGTCCGGGAGACCGGAAATTTACGGGGAAAGTTGATATTACAAGAAGATTACATGGACATCAATGGCTGTAAGCAAGATATTATCTAAATAATCGCAATTGAGCACTTTAAATATAAACTATGCGTAAGGTGATTCCACAGAATAAAGTGCTCAAAAAATACGGAGTACATCTCAACTTGTCGAAGTAATCATTCACCTTTTTTCTCGATTTTGGCCCAGCTATCCCGCAATGAAACAGTACGGTTGAATACAAGTTTTTTTGATGTCGAATTGGGATCGACGCAGAAGTAGCCCTGCCGTTCGAACTGGAAACGATCGCCCACTGCGGCCGTGGCCAAACTGGGCTCGACTAAACAATCGCTTAGAATCTCCAGCGAGTTGGGGTTGAGATTGTCCTTGAAATCTCCTTCCTCGGGCACATCGTTGGGATTATCTTTTGTGAAGAGATGATCGTAGAGTCGCACTTCGGCCCGTTTGGCGTGAGCAGCCGAGACCCAATGGATCGTGCCTTTGACCTTACGACCGTCGGGCGGACTCTCGCCGCCGCGGGTTTGCGGATCGTAGGTGCAGTGGATCTCGGTAATTTCACCGGTCTTTTCATCCTTGATGAAGTCGGTGCAAGTGACAAAATAACCGTATCGTAACCGCACTTCGCGGCCGGGCCCGAGGCGGAAGAATTTCTTAGGCGGATCCTCGCGGAAATCGTCGCGTTCAATGTACAACTCGCGCGAAAACGGAACCGTGCGGGTACCGGCCGAGGGATCGTTAGGATTGTTAGTGGCTTCCATCTCCTCGACAAGATCCTCGGGATAATTGTCGATCACCAACTTTAACGGTCGCATCGCGGCCATCACCCGGTTGGAATGCTTATTCAAATCCTCACGGAGACAGTGCTCCAGGAGCTGGATGTCGATGGTGCTGTCCATCTTGGCCACACCGATTACCTTGCAGAAGTTGCGAATAGCCGCGGGAGAATAACCGCGCCGGCGCAAACCACAGACGGTGGGCATGCGGGGATCGTCCCATCCCGATACCAGTTTCTCTTCGACCAATTCCAAAAGCCGCCGTTTGCTCATAACCGTGTATGTCAGATTCAGACGGGCAAATTCGATCTGTTGCGGGTGATAGATACCCAGCGCCTCGATGTACCAGTCGTAAAGCGGGCGGTGATTTTCGAATTCCAATGTGCAGATCGAATGCGTGATGCCCTCTATCGAATCGGACTGGCCGTGAGTAAAGTCGTACATCGGATATATACACCACTCGTCGCCAGTGCGGTGATGATTGGCATGGATAATGCGGTACATCACCGGATCGCGGAGATTGAGGTTGGCCGCCGCCATGTCGATTTTGGCGCGCAAGGTCCGTGTGCCGTCGGGGAATTCACCGGCCTTCATACGCTCGAACAGATTGAGGTTCTCCTCCACCGAACGATCGCGATAAGGGCTGTTTTTGCCCGACTCGGTTAGTGTGCCGCGATACTCGCGGGTTTGCTCGGGATCGAGATCGCACACGTAGGCTTGGCCCGCGCGGATCATCTGCACGGCCCAATCATAAAGTTGGTGGAAATAGTCCGAGGCGTAGTATTCTCTGTCTTCCCAATCGAAACCCAGCCAGCGGATGTCTTCCTTAATGGCGTCGATATACTCCTGCTCCTCCTTGACCGGATTGGTATCGTCGAAACGCAGGTTGCAAAGCCCGTCGTACTGCTGGGCGATTCCAAAGTTGAGGCAAATCGACTTGGCATGGCCGATGTGCAGGTAGCCGTTGGGTTCGGGTGGGAAACGGGTATGGACTTTGCCCCCCCATTTGTTGGTTCGCATATCTTCTTCAACAATCGCGCGAATAAAATCAGTAGAGGAATTCGGTTTGGGCATGAACTCGGGTGTAGGCATTGGCTAATAATCCTGTGGCTATTGTATGAAAGCCCGTCGGGGTGAACGGCGGGAGTTTTTCATGCTGGTCGTAATCGTATTAAGATAGCTCAAACGATGGGCTGAGGGAATCGCAACAATTCTAGAACAGCCGCCCCCCCGGCTGTGGCTCCCTGCCGCATAAACAGTTAGCAAATCGACCTTGAACGGCCACTCAAGCATCGCTACAATGCCCTGACTTTTTTCCAATGGGGGGTTGCCCTGGTTGCGGCTTAAGGTGGTTATGGAACCACATTGCTACTTTACCGCGGAAGGAAATATTCCCATGAAACGTCTGCTTTTTGGGTTGGTTGCTGCTGCTGGATTAGTTTTCGCGGCTGGTTGTCAGTGTTGCGGCACCGGATGCTGCGACGGGATGGGGTGCGGAATGTTCGGCGCGGCTCCAGTGAATAGTTGTCCAACCGCGCCGCCGCCAACTGTTCCATGATTGCCGCCGAGAAGTGTATGCTTCTCGACTGCGAGTTCTTTGGACCAAGACGGAAAGTATAAAAAATCTGTCGGATGTTATCTGATTTTTCGCTTGCGGCCGTTCGGATGACAACATATGCTCGGTGTTGAATAAGTCTGTGATACTGTAGTTTCTCGGACTTTCAATACCTGTTCGTATATGGATGTGCTTATTGTGCCGACAGATTCCATGATCAAGTTTTTCGCTTCCGCGTTACGCCACGTGGGGCCTGCCTTTGTCGTGGGTGCTTGCATCATTGGCCCGGGCAGTGTGACACTTATGTCTAGAACCGGCGCGCTCTATGGCTACTCGCTGTTGTGGTTGGCTATTTTATCCGGAGCACTGATGGCGGGATTCATCGCCTTGTTCATGCGCTTCGGCGTGTATTCCGAGGCGGATACAACCGTGTTTGGAGTGGTCGCAGCAAAGCTAGGCCGCCCGTTCGCCGTGCTCTGTGGCTTGTCACTTTTTCTGATGTGCGCCACTTTCCAGTTTGGGAACTGTCTTGGGGTGAGCGCTTCGTTGGGTACGTTGATACCGACAATTCCCCGGGCGATGTGGCCTGCCGTGTTTACTGTGGCAGCGATCGTCTTTATGTTCTCGCTAAAGAGGATCTATGGAATCATCGAAAAACTAATGATGTTTCTACTGCTGCTGATGCTTTTGGCATTCCTGGTGAATCTGCTTTGGGCTCGACCGAGCATTGCCGGCATCGTTGCCGGCGCCTGCATCCCAACCATTCCATCCGGCGTCGACTGGGTGACTGTCGGCGGGTTGGTGGCCACCACGTTCGCCATCGTGGCGGCTATGTTCCAACCTTACCTTGTAAAAGCCAAAGGTTGGACCGAGAAGGACCTCAACAACGCCACGCTGGACACCGTGCTGGCCTCGGTGACGTATACGCTTATCGGATGTGTGATCATGATTACCGCAGCCGCCGTTCTTCACCCCCATACAACCATTGACAGTGCCGCCGCCATGGCGTCTCAACTACAAGGTGCTTTCGGAGCCCAAGCGAAAGTGGTGTTTTGCATCGGATTATGTGCGGCGGCCTTCTCGAGTTTCATTATCGCCTCGCTGATCGGGGGTGTCTTGCTCAACGACGGTTTAGGTTTTGGTGGAAGATTGGAATCGATTCCCACAAAGATATTCGCCTCGTTCGTGCTGCTGGTTGGAATGGCAACGTCCATGTCGATTATCCTTCTCTCTTCCGGTAGTTCGGGACTCGGCCCGGCGGAAACGCAAATCGAAGTTAAGGCCATTGCAGTTGCTCAGGCCGTAACCATGCTTGCCGTGCCGATGGCCACCGTGGCCACGGTCGTTGTGCTTCTGGACCGGCAAGCCGTTAAGGGCCGCAGTCTGCGGCTATGGGTGAAGGTATTCATCCTGTTCGGCAGCGCCGTCTTGCTCGGAATCGCTTTCATAATGTATTTGAAAGTCCGTCCGGAACTGGCCGCGTTGCTTGGACTCGGGTAATTAGAATAGCATTCAAACAGAAAAGATTGTAATGAATACCGACATCCGCGTGCTCGAGGCAGAGCCTTTTTTCACTCGAGAGACACCTCGCATGCCGATCAAGTTCGGCGGCGTGGTGATGGGCGAGACGGTTTTATGCCACGTTCGCGTTCTGGCTGAAAATCGTTGCAACCAGCGTGCCGAAGGATGGGGAGCGATTTTTCTGGCCGACTTTTGGGCCTGGCCTTCGAAGCGAGTGCCGCAAGAATCTCGCGAACGTGTGATGCAGGATATGGTCGTCGAGTGCTGCAGCCGAATCGAAAAATCTCATCCACCGGCCCATCCCATAGAATTGTTTCTCAACATCGAGCCCGAACTGGTACCGTTGGCCGAAGAGCTTTCGCGACGGCATGGCCTGCCCGAGCCGATGCCTCGGCTTGCGGCGATGGTCTGTGCGTCGCCCCTGGATGCGGCTTTGCACGATGCTTTCGGCAAGGCAGCCGGCATCGACTCGTACGAAGGTTACGGACCGGAACATATCGACCACGACCTCTCGGCATGGCTAGGGCAAGAATTTCGTGGCCGATACATGTCCGATTTCCTTGTGCCAATGCCAGCGGAGATAGATGCCTTTCACCTCGTCGGAGGTTTGGACAAACTGACCGAGGGGGAAATCACGCCCTATGATCCCGACGACGGATTGCCGGTATCTTTGGATCAATGGATTCGCCGCGAAGGCTTGTGCTGTCTGAAGATCAAACTACGCGGAAACGACATGGCTTGGGACCTGGAGCGGTTTCTCGGTGTTGTTGCGGTCGCCCGCGAAGAACATCGTAAACTTGGTATCGACGGTCTTTGGCTAACCGCCGACAGCAATGAAATGTGCGAGTCTCCAGAGTATATGGTCGAGTTGCTGCGAAAGCTGGAAGACCGCTACTCTCGGGCATTTGATTCATTGCTTTACATAGAACAGCCTTGCGAGAGAGACCTGCAACGGCGCATGCTCGACGTTCGTGAACTTGCCGGGATTAAACCGGTGATCGTGGACGAAGCTTTGTCTTCGATGGAGGATTTCAACCTGGCCGTCGAACTCGGTTACTCGGGCGCCGCCTTGAAAACATGCAAATGTCAATCGGCCGAACTGTTGATCGCGGCCAAGGCGGGCAGTCTGGGACTGGCACTTTCGGTGCAAGATCTGGCAAATCCCGGCATAGCTTTGCTGCAATCGGTCGGCTTGGCCGGACATCTCCGCACAATCCGCGGCGTGGAATCCAACAGCCGCCAGTTCTTTCCAAACTCCAACAAACCCGAACAGGCATTGCACCCGGGCGTATATAAACTGACCGGCGGCCGTATCCAGACGCACACGATCCGCGGACCGGGCCTCGGCTTTTGCTGGGACAAGACCAACCGCGAACAGACGCTCCTACGTTCCGATTAGTGAACGGATCGTTTCGAGACTGATCTTGGCCGAGCGATCCAAGTTGGCTTCGCTGCCGCCGCCACGTAGCGGCGAGCACATTTCGTATGCCACATAACCGTCGAATCCGCCCTCTCTGAGTCCTGCAAAAAAAGATTTGTAGTCGATGAAACCTTCGCCCATGGGCACGGCACGAACCATGTCGTCGAGCCGCTTGTAGTTGACCAGGCCCGGCATGTAAGCATATCGCGGCAAGCGAACGTAATCCGCCACTGTTGTCTGTATCATGCGTGGCGCAAGCCGCCTTGCACAGCTTTGAAGATCGTCGCCATGCAAGGCCGGCGCCCAGGCATCGAACATGGCGCGGCAGTTGGGATGGTCGACTTCATCCAGAAATTCCACGTAGCTGTCGACACCCACGCCCACATCGTGGTGGTTCTGGACACCGATAACAATACCGTATTCTTCGGCAACCCGCGCGCACTTGCGGACGGCGTCGACGCAGATCTTCCAATCCGTGCTGTAGGATTCCAGGTCTGTCGAGTATCCAGAGAAAATGCGTATGTTCTTTGCGCCCAATTGCCGGGCCATCGAGGCAAGCTCGCGAACGTACAACAATTGAAACTCGACGGCGGGTATCTCCGTGCCTTGAGCCAGCGTGAAATTGGTATATCCGGCTATGGTAGAGATTTCCACACCGGCCTCCACGGCCGTATCACGAATATGTTTCAATCGCCCCTCGTCGATGTCAATTGTTCCCAGGTGCGGCCGTTTGCCCATCAACTCGACCGCTTCGTACCCCAGGTCGGCCGCCTTGCGGATGAACGAATCGAGCTCTAATTTATGCTGACCCCAAAGGCCGGCATAACTGACGGAAAATAATGTTGGGACCATTTGTTTGCGACAGTCCTTTCGTTTCAAATCACCCACGGTTCTCGCATCGGCCGGCTCATCATTTTGTTGGCCTGGTCGTCGCCGATAAAGTGTTCCTTCTCGGGATCCCATTTCAGTTTGCG
>JAFGTN010000746.1 GCA_016934075.1 Pirellulales bacterium | reverse complement strand
GCCGGCGATGCCGGCGAGACGGTTATCCGCGAAATTAACCGCATGCGGGTCGAACGCTATCGCGTCGTTGGCCTGCTCGACGACGATTCCTCCAAGCAGAACCTCATCATCCACGGCGTGCCGGTGCTAGGCCGAACCGAAGATATTCGCGAGGTCTGCGAAAAATACAACATCGAGGAAATCATCATCGCCATGCCGTCGGCGACGCACAAGGAACTCCAACGCGTCATCGAACTCTGCAGCGGCACGAAGCTGAAATTCCAGTCGCTGCCGGGTGTCGGCGAACTCATCGACGGCAAGGTCACCGTCAGCCAGATCCGCCCTGTCGATATCAATGACCTCCTCGGCCGCGAAGCCGTCAAACTCGATGATGAAGCCGTCGCCCGCTTTATTCAGGGCCGCGTCGTTCTTGTTACCGGTGCCGGCGGGTCTATCGGCTCGGAAATGTGCCGCCAGCTCTGCCGCTACGGCCCCGCCCGATTGATTCTGCTTGAACAGGCCGAAACACCGTTGTTCGACATTGAAAATGAGCTTCGCCGCAAGCATCCCAATCTGGACATCGTGCCGCGCGTCTGTGATATTTACGACCGCGAACGTGTGATGGCCGTCTGGGAAGAACAGCGGCCGGACGTGGTCATTCACGCCGCCGCTCATAAACACGTGCCCATGATGGAGCACAATCCCTGCGAGGCCATAAAGAACAACGTCCTCGGCACGAAAAATGTCGCCGACGCCTCGCGCAAGGTTGGCACGGCGGAGTTCGTCACGATTTCGACCGACAAAGCCGTCAACCCCTCCTCCGTGATGGGTTGCTCCAAACGTGTCGGAGAAATTTACACCCAAGCCCTCAACCATCAACCCGATTGCCGCACGCAGTTCAAGGCCGTCCGCTTCGGAAACGTGCTCGGATCGGCCGGCTCGGTCGTGCCGACGTTCCGCCGCCAAATTGCCGCCGGCGGCCCGGTCACCGTCACGCACCCGGAGATGACGCGATACTTCATGACGATCCCGGAAGCAGCCCAACTCGTCCTACAGGCCGCCGCCACCGGCCAGGGCGGGCAGATATTCCTGCTGGACATGGGTGAACCCGTCAGGATCGCAGACCTCGCGCGACAGATGATCACGCTCAGCGGCTTCCGGCCGGGCGAGGACATCGACATCGTCTACAGCGGCGTGCGCCCCGGTGAAAAACTCTTCGAGGAACTGAAGACCAAGGGCGAGGATATCGAACCGACCACGCACCCCAAGGTCATGGTCTGGGCTCACGAAGCTCATCCATGGCACCGGGTGGAGGCCGCCATCGATGAACTGTCAGCCCTGCAAAACTGCATGGAACGCGATCGCATCGTCGCCGCCCTGCAGCACATCGTCCCGGAATACGACCCGCTGAATCCGCCGAAACCGGCAGGCAAGAAGCATTCGCCATTCGATGTGCCTGGGGTCAAGACAGATGCCGACACCAACGACGTACTCGATGCGGTCGGGGAATCACGACGGCGCAACCAGACGCCCGAAACGTAATCACAAGTGGCATGCCCGTATGGGCTGTATGTGGGCATGGCCGTCCCCGGCCACGAATGGCACGGTGTCCTCGCAGGGGCCGTTGGGCGGGCCATCGTAAATCGTTTGTGCGTGAAGATACGTGCTCACCATGCTACAATCACATTATGCCGATTGTCTTCGAGAAAGATGGGTATAAGTTCTTCTTCTACAGCAACGAACATGACCCAATCCACGTGCATGTTCGTCATGCAGGCGGCGAAGCCGTTTTTGACGTTGAAGACGAAGTTGAACTTCGCGAATCGCAGCACATGAAGATGAACGAGTTAAAAAAGGCACTGAAGCTCGCGAGAGAGCATCGTGACCTGATTGTGGAGAAATGGCATGAGCACCTTGGTTGATAGGGCCGCGTCCGCAAACTATGAGGGCGGCTTCATTGTCGTCCGCATGGAAAGCGGCGTTGAAATTCGTTTTCCGGTTAGTGGAAACGCACGCCTTGCCGGCGGAACGCCGGAGCAATTGAACAATATTGAATTGTCTCCATACGGGCTGCATTGGCCTGATCTGGACGAAGACTTATCATTCCAGGGCTTGCTGGCGGGAGACTACGGCCAGTTTGCGGGAACCCACGTAAGTCGCTGCAGATGATGCATAAGGATGAAGTATGACCCGCGACCCGATTCCGTTGTCTTCCCAAGACATCACCCAAGCTGAGATCGACGCCGTTGTCGCCGTCATGAAAAGCGACCGCCTGAGTCTCGGCCCGCGCATCGGTGCGTTCGAGGAAGCTGTCGCCGCCAGGGCTGGCCGCAAGTACGGCATGGCCGTCAACAGCGGCACGAGCGGCCTGCACCTCTGCGTGCGGGCCTTGGACATCGGCGAAGGCGACGAGGTCATCACGACGCCTTTCAGCTTTATCGCCACGACAAACTGCGTGCTGTTCGAGCGGGCCACGCCCGTTTTCGTCGACATTGATCCTGACAGCTACAACCTCGACCCCGCCGCCATCGAAGCCGCTATCACGCCTCGAACCAAGGCGATTCTGCCGGTAGAGGTCTTCGGCAACACCGCCCACTTCGATGCCTACGAACAGATCGCCCGCCAACATGGCCTGCACCTCATCGAAGACTGCTGCGAAGCTCTCGGTGGCGTACTGGGAGACCGACCCGCCGGCAGTTTTGGCGACTGCGGCGTGTTTGCCTTCTACCCCAACAAGCAGATCACGACCGGCGAGGGCGGATTGATCGTTACCGACAGCGAGGACATCCGCGACCTGTGCGTCTCGATGCGTAATCAAGGCCGCGGCACGGACGCGTGGCTGGAGCACGCGCGTCTCGGCTACAACTATCGCATGAGCGATATCAACGCCGCCGTCGGCGAGGTGCAGATGCGGCGGCTGGATGAAATTCTTGCCGGCCGCCGACGGGCCGCCGCCATGTATGACGACGCCCTTCAACCGCTCGTCGATGACGGCCTGCTCCACCTGCCGCCGATGACACAACGAGAGGCGGCGAGCTGGTTCGTCTACGTGATCCGCCTGGCCGACCGATTTACGCAGGCCGACCGCGAGGCCGTCATGGACCATCTCAAGAAGGAACAGATCGGCTGCAACTGTTATTTCACGCCGATCCACACCCAACCGTACATCATGGAGACGCTGAACACGAAGCCGGGCGACTTCCCCGTCACCGAACGCATCGCCGCCCGCACCATCGCCCTGCCGTTCTTCGTAGCGTTGCAACAGGAACAGGTAACCTCGGTCACAGAGGCTTTGCAAATTGCACTCCAGGAGACGGGACGATGACAGCCCCCCCGATTGTTCCACTTAACGAAGAACATGCAGTTGTCGCCGCCAAACTACATCAAAACGGTATTGAGACTGGATTTCTCAGTAGTCTGGGGCAATCCTTTCTTAAACAGCTCTATATCGCCATTCCACTCTGTGACTGCGGATTCGGCTATGCCTGGCAAGAACCCGATGGCGAGATACTCGGCTTCATTGCCTGTGCGGAAAGCACGGGACGACTATACAAACAGGCGCTGCGACGCCGAGGAATCTGGATGGCCATGCCGCTAATGCGTTACTTGCTGCACCCGAGCGTTCTCCGCCGCATGTGGCATACTTGGCGATATCCGTCGCAGGTCGGAGAGGACCTTCCAGCCGCAGAGGTCCTGAGCATTGCGGTTTCCAGCGAAGCCCGCGGCAAGGGCGTTGGCAAAGCCCTGATGCAGGCTGCGTTAGCTGAATTTGCACAACGCGGAATCAACAAAGTCAAAGTCGCCGTCTGGGAGGGAAATGAGGCGGCCAATTCATTCTACAAACGGTGTGGTTTTGAACTCGCCCTGCCCCACAAACATCATGGCCTGCCGATGAACATATACACAATCATCGAACTGGCAGATGTTCTGCTAGGTACCAAGACAAGGTAGATAAGGAATGCCTGATACATCTCAGTTTTTCATATTGGCCGGAGCAGCTGGCTACTACAATCGCGGTTGCGAGGCGATTGTCCGTGGAACAATCGCAATTCTACGCGATACCTTCACTTCTCCGACGTTCATGACTGTCAGCCACTATAAGACAGACCAGCAGTTCCTTAACCAAACTGCCATGGAGCGAGACGCTGCTATAACGCACGCGAGAATGCGAGTTCCATCACACCGGTTTTCAATTCCTTGGTTTACACTCAAGGCACTCGATCTTCTTGCGCCAAAACTCCGAAAGCACTACATCTACAAGGAAATGACACCACATCTGGCTAAGGCAACTGCCGTACTCGCCGTGGGCGGCGACAACTATTCGCTGGACTACAACAAGACCGCAAAGACTTGCACGGATCTGGATGATCTTGTCATCTCGAAAAACCAGCCCTTCGCCATTTGGGGAGCTTCTGTTGGTCCATTCAGCAAAAATGCCAGATACGAAGCATATATGGCGAAACATTTGCGAAAAATTCCGGTCTTTGCCCGGGAATCAAAGACCATTGACTATTTGGCTAGCATAGGTATTGACAATCATGTGTTCAAGATTGCAGATCCTGCCTTTGTCATGGAGGCAGAGGCTCCTCGTCCTGAATTAGGTCTAGACATAGAGAGCGGTTCCATCGGCATGAATCTGAGCCCGCTGATGGCCCGATTCGTCTGCGACGGAAATCCGCAGGCATGGCTAGTATTAGCATCGCAACTGATAAGAATGGTCGCAAGCACAACGCGTCGCAGAATATATCTGATCCCGCATGTCATGGCCTCGCCAGCCAACAACGATCACCTGTTTCTGACTGATGTACAGCAACAACTTCGCGATTTGCGAGACCAAGTCATATTGGTTCCACCAACACTGAATGCCGCTGAACTTAAGTGGGTCATTGGCAGGATGGATGCTTTTGCGGGTGCCAGAACGCACTCGACAATAGCTGCAATATCGAGCCATGTCCCCACAGTCAGCTTTGGCTATAGCATCAAAGCAGAAGGAATAAATACCGACGTGTTTGGTCATATGGAATTCTGCATCAGATCCCATGAATTGACGCCGGAAATAGCTGCACAGAAACTTAACCGGGTAATACAAGAACGTGACATAATCATTAAAAAGTTGGAAAACCGCGTACCCGAAATCCAAAAGTCGGCTTGCAAAGCTGGTCGTATTCTCCGCAATCTGATCTCTTCGGCCTCACAACCAAAATTTGCTTTGTCCCCAAAGGCACATGGCCACGACGTATCGCCCTAAACGAGGGGATACACAACGCGAAGTTGGCTGATGGGATCCGGAAAACATGCCAAACGGCCAGTTGAGACGGAATTGTTGTTCAAAATGAAACGTAAAGGTACAATCACATCATGCTGCTCTTTTTGACATTTTGGATTCTGTTTCCCCCAAAGATAGGTTATTGGGGTGATACAGGCTCCCTATTGTCAATTGCTCTCATGATTGTCGGCGCACATGTAAAAGCAACTGAACCTGCGGTGGCCCGTAAGGGCCGCACAGTCGGGATTTGTCTTATCGGAGGAATGTTTCTGTATTCGGCAGCCATTTACGTAATGAAAGGTCCGTCTTCTGGCGCAGATCTGTATTATACTTTTCGTTTTCTACGCGCGATACTCCATTTCCTGGGCTGTTATGCGCTGGCTCGTTTGTATTATCGTAAATATGGCTCTGAACTTACAAAAGTTCTGCTCGTGAACCTGTATTGGGCCATAGCAATTCATGCTGCAATTATGTGTCTGATGTTCTTCGTTACCCCTATAAGAGAAGCCATCGGAAATATTATCGTCAGTGAAACACACCAGAGTTATACAAGTATGGTGACCGCTGGCAAAAGAATCGGAGGGCTCGTGGGCGGACTTGACGGACTATCCGTGGTGCAAGCCTTCGGGCTTATTGTCTTCCCTTCAGCCATCGTCCATGCGAAGAAACTCCAGCGAACACTGATGATTGCAATATTACCACTGATTTTATTTAGTGTGTTCATCAGTGGGCGCACGGGGTTTGTCATCATCCTGTCTTATTGTCCATTCCTTTTCCTTTCATTCAGGCAGATGGGTGTTAAGAAGTCTGCTTATGTTGTTGTGGGCGTTTTGTTCATACTGCTAGCTACTGTGTTGTATCAGCCCAGCTATCAATCAGGACAAAGGCTGGAAACACAATGGGATAGAATCCTGTCACTATGGTCGTCCTTGACAACGGAGCAAAACCACGAAGAAGGTGCGGTAGGGAAATTACTTCAGGACTACACTCATGATTGGCCGACAGATCTCGGAACATTTCTCTTTGGAAGCGGGTATAGTGGCCGCGGTGGCGTCACCGTCGTGAGCGCTGATCCCGGATATATTCTTGATGTGCACGCAATCGGAATCATCGGCACTCTCCCAATGGTGTGTTTGTATTGTTACATGCTCTTTGTGTCCGTGCGATATCGACGTTTCTGCAAAGACACCTCGCTGCTGCTCTTGTTCTATACCATTGTCTCACTGCTCGTAAACGGAAAGGTGCGATTCCTCTTGGCTCGCGTGGGTTTTCCCATAGAAGCCTTGTTGTGTTTTGGCACACTCATGAGCCACCACTGGTCTTTGTCAGCAAACGCTCAGGAGGACATACTGTATGACGAATATTATGCATGGTGAAACCCCACCGCACCAAAGCGAATCGCCAACAGAGAAATCTCATCCTACAACACTTTCCGTTGTGATTATAGGCCTGAACGAGGCAGGGCGCATAGTCAATTGCATTGAGAGCATCAAGTGCGCCGTTAAGGAACTTCCTGATACCGAATTGGTGTATATTGATTCCGGTTCAACTGATGACACCGTACGATTAGCTCTGGAACATGGTGCCTCCGTTTACAGGCTTGGGCGAACCCAACTTCCCTCGCCGTCGGCAGGCCGCTACGTTGGAAGCCTTGTGACGACAGGCCGATACATCATGTTTGTTGATGGAGATTCCACAGTCTGTCCCGGTTGGATAAATGAAGCAATCAATGTTCTGGCATGCGATGATACTGTCGTAATGGTGTGCGGGCAATTCGTTGACAGCAACGAATGGATACCTGATGAGCCTCTCAACACAAAAGGGCTTGGAAAGCTAACACAAGTAAAGCATATCAGTGGCAGTTGGTCACCGATCGTCTCGCGAGAAGCGATGGAAAAAGCAGGCAATTGGAACCCCTTTGTCAGATGCAGAGAGGAGGCCGATCTAGAGGTACGAATGCTACACTTCGTTCCCAATGCTAAGATGCTGAAAGGGAACCAACGCACTGTACTTACACCCAAGGCATCCACGCTGACCTTTTCCGAAATTACCCGCCGATGCAGAATCGGGTTTGTCAAGGGAATGGGCCAGATTCTTCGCAATGCCATCGCGGATGGGTATTTGGTGAAGTGTTTACCGATCGTCAAGCCGATTTTTCTTGCATCAGGCCTTCTACTGGGGCTGGCGATTTCAATCGCGTTGGGATGGTGGTGGCAGTTTCTGCTTGCGTTTCTTGGGATCGTTGTCTTGCGAGCTTTGCTGACATGGAAACTGGCCAGACTCAGAAGTGCAACCTACAGCCTGTTGCTGGGCTTTAGTTGTCTATGGGAGTTTATTCGCGTTCCTGTTCGAAGGGCATCAGACTATGTCCGTGACTTCGAAAAGATTGATGCATAACAACGCTTGCTATTGGCGTGCCCCCTGAAACTTTGGCGTGCCCCCTGAAACTTGATCCAGCGGTTATGAGAGTCTCTACTGCCGGTAACGGCAAGGAGATTCTCGATGAGCAAACGAAAGCGACGAAG
>JAFGTN010000745.1 GCA_016934075.1 Pirellulales bacterium | reverse complement strand
GGAGTGTAAAAACTTCGGCGTTACCAGCTTGAACGAGGTCCGCGAGAAACTGACCGTACACAACCTCAAGCTCCGCGGCGACTGATTACTGATATACTTCGCCACCACGCCCATTCTGGGCGTGCCACACGATTAGTTCCTTCGGAGCCGGGAAGCACTGTAGGCCGGGTTGTAACCCGGCGGTGAAGCCTGCCAACAGCCAACGCAAATGCCGGGGTTATAACCCGGCCTACGGGCTGATTGCATGAATAACAATAAATTCTCCTTCGAGCTGCTGCACGCCGATTCGCAAACGGCGGCGCGTCGAAGCCGCTTTCACACGCCGCACGGCCCGGTGGAAATGCCGGCCTTCATGCCCGTCGGTACGCTGGGAACGGTCAAAGGATTGGAGATCGAGCACGTTCGACAGACCGGCACGCAGATGGTGCTGGGTAATACCTACCATCTGACCTTGCGGCCGGGCGAAGACGTAGTTCGCGAGTTGGGCGGATTACACGATTTCATGGGCTGGCAGGGACCTATCCTTACCGATAGCGGCGGCTTTCAACTCTACAGCCTGGCAAAAATGACCAAGGTCGACGATCGCAAGGCCGTTTTTCGTTCTCATATCGACGGCCAACTGTTGGAACTTTCGCCCGAACACGCGATCCGGATCCAAGAGGCCCTGGGTAGCGACGTGGCCATGGTTCTCGACCATGTGATCGGCCTGCCGGCCCCTCGGGAAGCGGTTCGTGACGCCATGCGTCGCACAATCGATTGGGCCGAGCGCTGCCGCGCGGCAGGCCGGCGAGATGACCAGGCCCAATTTGCCATCGTGCAGGGTGGCTTGGACGCCGACCTGCGCGTCGAGTGTGCCCAGAAACTGGTCGACATGGATTTTCCCGGCTATGCGGTGGGTGGCCTGAGTGTGGGCGAGGAACCGGCCGAGATGCTTCAGGTACTTGAGGCAACCGTGCCGGCCTTGCCGGTAGATCGTCCCAGATACCTGATGGGAGTGGGCCGTCCCGAGGATCTTTTACAGTCGATTCGCCGCGGCATCGACCTTTTTGATTGTGTAATGCCGACCAGAAACGGACGCAATGCCACGGCCTTCACAGATCACGGCCGGATCCGGTTGCGGAACCTGAAGTACGAGCGAGATCCGCGCCCCATCGACGAAAATTGCCCCTGTGCGGCCTGTCGACGCTCGATGGGATATCTGCGTCATTTGTTCATGGCCCGCGAAATGCTCGGGCCGATATTGCTGTCCATGCACAATATCTGCTATTACCAGCGGCTCCTGGCCGATGCCCGAGATGCCATTGAGGCCGATCTCTACGAGGAATTTTGCAAATCGAAGCTTTCGGGCTGGGCAAAGCAAGAGATTGAGTAGTCCATGGGAGGGGGTGCTATTTTGGTCGGGTGGCTACCGGCGGTCCCCCTTGTGAGTTTTTTGTGTGGAGATTATGATAACGGGCTATGATTTTGGTGAAGAAGCCCGGCGTAAGTAATTACCGAGCCTATTCTTGTAACTCTCTCTCCCCCTTTTTCCGGGAAGTGTTGTGACTGATACATTTTGGATGGATATGGGACTTTTAGCCCAAGATGGCAACGCGGGGGGACTGGCGCAAATTCTCACGCTTATCGTGCCGATCGGCATTTTGTTCTATTTCCTTATGATCCGGCCGCAGCAGCGTGAACGAGCCCAGCGGCAATCGATGATTGATGCTATTAAAAAGAACGACCGTATCGTCACTATCGGCGGCATCTACGGCGTGGTATTGAACGTCCGCCGCGAGGATGATGAAGTTACAATCAAAATCGATGAGGCAAACAACACGAAACTTCGGATAACCTTCGGCGCCATAGCCAGGGTAATTGCGGAAGAGTCGTCCGGCGAGAAATAAAAACACGAATTGGACTTTTGCAAAATTGCGAGTCATCTAGCGAGAAGAAAAAAATAATCTCCAAGGAGTAATAAAGGCATGTCGAAGAATTGGCCCGTCGGTCTTAGACGCATTGCATGGTCATTGTTGGTAGCCTCATTCTATCTGACCGTTGCACTCGGTCCCAACGCGGCAATGGCCCAGGATAAGCCGGCAGCGGCTGAAAAGTCGGCCCCGGTAGAGGAAAAGGCTCCTGTCGCAAATCCGGCCGATGCAAAATCAGAGGCGAAATCCGACGCAAAACCGGCCGATGTTCAAGCCAAGCCTGCTCAACCCGCGCCGGCACCCTATGTCACCGACGGCTCGGTCGACACCATAACCGGTGAATCCGCGATACTTCGCTTTCAGGTCGATGCCTTCGAAGGCAAGAATCTTCAGGTCGCCGTTTTTTATGGTGAGAAGAACGGCGGCACCGTACAGGACGATTGGGAATTCAATATAGACCGCGTCACCTATGACAAGGCGATCTCGAAGAAAGACTATACCATCAAGATCGAAGAACACCTCAAACCCAACACCTCATACTTCTATCGCATTCTGGCCAAGACCAGCGATGGGAGCACCTGGTCGGAAACGGGCGAGTTCGAGACCGGAGCCGCCGCCGCACCGTGGTACATGGTTGCCGCCATCCTGCTGGGCATAGTCTTGCTATTTGTGCTTCCCTTCCTGATCGGAAGTGCCATTGCCGGTCGCCTGAAAATGCCCGACCACGGCTGGAAAATCGGCTTGATAATCTGGTCGTTGGCCGCTGCCGGTGTCATCGTCGGCTTCGGCTGGCCTCCACACTTGGGCATCGATCTCAGCGGCGGTGTTATGCTGGTCTACGAACTCGAAGACGACAAAGAAGCGCCAGACGCCGAAAAAGCCGCTCAGCAAGCCGACGAATCGAAAGAAACTCGCACGGTCGACATGGAGAAGTTGATGGGCGCCATGGCTCTGCGGGTTAACCCCGGTGGTACCAAGGAAATTACGCTCCGCCAGTATGGACCTCGTCAGGTCGAAATTACCATACCTCGCGCCAGTGACGAGCAAGTCAAACGCATTGAGCGCAAGATCAGCAGTGCGGGTACGCTCGAATTCCGGATTCTCGCCAACGAGACCGACCACTCGGACATAATCTCAATTGGCCGCAAGACCGAAGGCCGCAAGGTCAGGGACGCGGCCGGCAAATTGATTGCCGCCTGGGTGCCCGTCACGAAGGGGCGCGACGACGAATTCGCAATGTTCAGGGGCATTGCCACACGGGCACAAAATTATGCCGGCGAGGAATCTTTGGAGATTCTGGTTGTGATCGATCCATATAACGTGACTGGTGAATATTTGGCCGGCACCACGAGTGGATACGACAACCGCATGCGACCTTGCGTTGATTTCCTCTTCAACACTCAGGGTGGCCACCTTTTCGGCGGTCTTACAAACGATAACCTTCCCGACGAGGTCGGCGATTTCAAGCGACAATTGGGTATTATCCTCGACGGGTATCTTTACTCGGCTCCATCTATCAATGGACCGATCACCACCAGCGGCCAGATCACGGGCGATTTCACGCAGAAGGAGGTCAAGGACCTCGTCGACGTGCTCAACGCCGGTAGCCTTCCAGCCGCCTTGAAGCCCACGCCCATCAGCCGCCTATCAACAGGTCCCACGCTCGGTCACGATATGATTATCCGCGGGGCCTGGGCTATCGGCATTTCGCTAGTGGTGGTGTTGATTTTCATGGTCTTCTACTACCGCTTCGCCGGCATCGTGGCCTGCTTCGCGTTGTTGATGACACTGCTTCTGTTGCTGGCCGTGATGATCGCGGTGAAGGCCGACTTTACACTGCCTGGCATAGCCGGTCTGGTGTTGACCGTCGGTATGGCGGTGGATGCCAACGTGCTGATCTTCGAGCGTATTCGCGAAGAGCTCAGCAAGAATGCTGCTCTACGCATGGCCATCCGCAATGGTTTCGGGCGTGCCACCACGACCGTTGTCGACGCCAACCTCACTACGCTGATTACGGCCACCGTGCTGTACATCGTGGGTACCGAACAAATCAAAGGCTTCGCCGTAACACTCTGGTTAGGTGTGGTCTTGAGTATGTACACGGCCATATTCTGTTCACGTGTGTTCTTCGATGTGGCCGAGCGCAAACGCTGGTTGACTAAGCTTTCCATGTTGCGTATGTTCGGACAAACCAATATCGATTTTATCGGCAAACGATACGTGGCAGCCACCATCTCCATCGTGCTTATAGTAATCGGATTGCTGTGCGTCGGAGCACGCGGCAAGGGTCTTTTAGACATCGACTTCACCGGCGGCGTTTCCGTGCAGGTGCTTTTCGAGAAGCCGACAAAGATTTCCGAGGTGCGAAAAACGTTGTCTTCGGGCGAGAACGCATTGCCCGACCTGGCTGTGGCCGACGTTCAATTGTTTGAAGGTGAAGAGGCCAGCCGCCGATTCATCGTCAACACTTCCAAGCAACTCGAAGACGACAAAGACGCCAAGGGCAAGGGTAAAGAAGAGGAAAAGAGTGACATCGGCGTTGTCGAAGACATAATTAGCAAAGCCTTCCCCGGCGAGTTGGCCACCAACAAGATGGAAATTGTGGAGATTAAGCCACAGACGGCTGCCCAGGCGACGGGCAATCCCGCCCCGGCGAAAAAGCCGGCGGAAAAACCGGCCGCCGGTGACCAGAGTCGTAACGATCTGCCGCCGGCGACCATGTTGGCATCGACCGACGACGCGGCCATGCTGTTGGCACAAAACGACACGACCAAAAAATCGGCCACGAAATCTGAAGATAAAAAACCGTCAGCGAAAGCACCCGCCGCAAAACCGGAAGAAAAAAAACCTGCGGCTAAAACTCCCGCAGTGAAACCCGAGGAGAAAAAACCTGCTTCCTCCGACAAGAAAGCGGAGCCCAAGAAAGAGGCCCCTGTGGAGAAAGCGGCTGAATCAGTCAAGCCCGCCAGCGGTGGTAGTCGCGTTTCCTTGAACTTCCAATACGAAGTCAATGCCGAAACGCTGGAAGATTACATCAACACCGAGTTGGACAAGGCCGGCTTATCCGGCGCATCCTTCGGCCTGGATCGTGAACAGGGCTTCCGACCCTCAGATAACGAAGCCTATCACGACTGGATCGTGGAAACCACGCTCTCGACGACCAAGGCCAAGCAGGTTTTCGAGGCTCTGCAAAAAACCGTCGCTTCGGAGACCTACTTCCCCTCGTCCAGCAGCATCGGCGGCCGTGTGGCTCAAGACATGCAACTCAAGGCCATTTACGCCCTGCTGGCCAGTCTGCTGTTCATCGTGGGATACATCTGGGTACGGTTCCAGCGGATCATGTTCGGCATGGCGGCCGTGGCGGCCCTGGTGCACGACGTGCTCATCACACTCGGAGCCTTGGCCATCAGTTACTACCTGGCGCCTTTCTTGGGTGTGCTTTTGATCGACGATTTCAAGATCGGCCTGTCCGTCTTGGCGGCCTTCCTCACGATCATCGGTTATTCGCTCAACGATACGATCGTCGTCTTCGACCGTATACGTGAAGTCCGCGGCAAGTCGCCGGACATCAGCGGTGAGATGATTAACACAAGCGTTAACCAGACGCTTAGCCGAACCGTGTTGACCTCGTTGACCACATTGATCGTAGTGCTGATTCTCTACATCGGAGGCGGCCAGGGAATCCACGCCTTCGCCTTCTCGTTGTTGGTTGGAGTTGTCATCGGTACCTACAGTTCGATCTTCGTGGCTTCACCCATCCTCTACTGGATGGGGCACGTGGTGTCCAAAGACAACGGAACGAACTAGAATTGAACTGTGTTCAGCCGCTCCAGGAAACTCCCTTTTCACCACTCTCGATACTGCCGATCTGCCAGCTCTCCAGGCCACTTTCGCTCAGTTGCTGCCGCACGCTGTCGGCATAATACGGACTCACGACAAGTACCAGGCCTAATCCCATATTGAAGACTTGGGCCATTTCTTCGTCTTCAACTTCGCCCAGACGTTGCAGCCAGTTGAAGACCGGCGGAACCGTCCAACTGTCACGGTCGATAGTGGCGTGCACGCCCGCGGGTAGTATCCGTTCCAGGTTTTCGTGCAATCCCCCGCCGGTAATGTGGGCGATGCCGTGCACAACACTTTTAACGCGATAGTGGTTAAGAATTTGTCGGATAGGACGAACGTAAATTGTGGTGGGTCTTAAGAGTGCCTGGCCGACCGTTTCGCCCAACTCACCGATATGATCGTCGACCGAATGTCCGGCGATCTCGAAAACAATCTTCCGCACCAGCGAATATCCGTTAGAATGCAGCCCGCTGGAAGCAACGCCTATCAAGGCATCCTCGGGCGAGATTGCCCGTCCGTCGATGACCCGCTTGCGATCGACCACTCCCACGCAGAATCCGGCCAGGTCGTAGTCGTCTTTTCCGTAAACGTCGGGTAAAATGGCCGTTTCTCCGCCCAAGAGAGCGCAATCGCTTTCGATACAACCTTGCGTGATGCCCTCGACCAACTGCTCCAGCAGCGGGGGATCATCCTTGGGCATGGCTATGTAGTCGAGAAAAAACAGCAACTCGGCTCCACAACAGATTGCGTCGTTGACGCTCATGGCCACCAGGTCCAGGCCGACTGTGTTATGCACGCCCATGGCAGCGGCGATTTTCAACTTGGTTCCCACCCCGTCGGTACAGGACACCAGCACCGGATCCTCGTATTTACGCGCGAAGAGTGGGTTGGCAAAATCCAGTTGAAAGAGCCCGGCAAAACCGCCGTCGAGTTTCAAAACACGAGGCGTTTGCGTGCGATGGATAAGACGTGGCAGCCTTGCCATGGCCTTGCGGTAGATTTCAAGATCAACGCCCGAGTCTTTATAGGTAGCTTTTGCCATGTGTGCGGTTTTTCAATAGTACAAGTTTCGCCCGCTCGCCGGCGGCCGATTCGCGTCGCGCCGATTTACACCAAATATTAACGTTTTAACGTAAAATCCTCAATGAACCCCAGCACGGAGTGCGGTAAAACGACCCGCCTTCAGCCCAAGTTTAAGGTAAGGTTGACAAACGGCGCAAAGGCTG
>JAFGTN010000075.1 GCA_016934075.1 Pirellulales bacterium | reverse complement strand
CCGCATAAAGGAGATTGCGGCTCGCCGGGGAGTTCACCACGTAGACAACGTGGCGTGGGTGGGGTGAAGATGGTATAGTCGTCAATCCGCTCAAACACTGGCTGGCAAGCAGTCAGTGCCACACAACGAGTTGGAGATGGTATAATGTACAATCACTCGAACACCCTCTGACCAGCAGCCCGTGCTACCCACCTACGCTGTTTTGATTCACGATATGCTGCCTGCCGCAAAGACTTTTAAATGACGGGACAAAACACAATCGATTCTGAACGCCTATACGCCGCATACGGCACTGCCCGTGAGATGCTGCTCGATGCCCGCGATCTCAGCGGGCATTGGATCGGGGAGTTGTCTAGTTCCGCGCTTTCCACGGCCACAGCAGTTAGTGCTCTGGCGGTCGTGCAACGTGAGTCCAACGCGCACGGTGCCCGGCAATACGGCGATCTAATTCGACGCGGAATCGAGTGGCTGGTCGCGTGCCAGGCAACCGATGGCGGCTGGGGCGATACGGACAAAAGCCATTCGAATATCGCCACCACCATGTTGGTCCGCGCGGCGTTCGCTTTGGCCGATGCGGCGGACGGAAATGCCCAGGCAATGCGGGCGGCCGATGCTTATATTGATTCGCAGGGCCATATCGAAGGGCTGCGGCGGCGGTTTGGGGACGACAAGACTTTTGCGGTGCCGATTCTGACCAATTGCGCCTTGGCGGGCCAGGTATCGTGGGACAAGGTCAGCCCGCTACCGTTCGAAGCTGCATGCCTGCCGCACGGGGCCTACCGTTTCCTGGGCCTGCCGGTGGTGAGCTACGCCATTCCCGCACTGGTAGCAATCGGCCAGGCCAGATTTTTTCACCGTCTGCCTCGCAATCCGATCACGAGAACGGTGAGAAAACTGGCCGTCTCGGGCAGCCTGAAAACATTGCGTCGCATGCAGCCGTCCAGTGGCGGTTTCCTGGAAGCGGCTCCACTGACGAGTTTCGTTACGATGAGTCTGGCCGCCACGGGTCGTACCGAGCATGAAGTGGTTAAGAAGGGTGTGGAGTTCTTGACATCCACGGTTCGCCCTGACGGTTCGTGGCCCATCGACACGAACCTTGCCACCTGGCTGACGTCGCTGGCAATCGGCGCCTTACCGGCGGACGAACAACACGCCGATACATGCCTCGAATGGCTTCTGAGTTGCCAGCACCATACAGTTCACCCCTTCACCATGGCCGCGCCTGGCGGATGGGGTTGGACGGATCTCAGCGGCGCGGTGCCCGACGTAGATGACACGGCAGCGGCATTGTTGGCACTGTCGGTTTTTCGAAACACGCATTTCTCGAACTCATCCACCGCTGAAGTTACAAAAATTCAAGAATCCGCAATCGCCGGGCTGAAATGGCTTTTGAAAGTGCAAAACCGGGACGGCGGCTGGCCCACCTTCTGCCGAGGCTGGGGTAAGCTCCCCTTCGATCGCAGCGCCAGCGATCTGACGGCACATGCCCTGCGAGCCTTACATACATGGCAAAGAGTTTTGTGCGTTTCACAAAGCGCGTTATTCCACGACATAAATACAAAAGCAAGCGATGGAATCGTATATGGCGGTGAGCGGTTGGCCAGGAAAACACGGCTAGACTTGAGAAAGATCGATAAAGCAATTTCCGCCGGATTGCGTTATTTGGAACGAACACAACTCCCTAACGGAAGTTGGCTCCCACTTTGGTTCGGCAACCAGAACGAAGCGGACGAAGCAAACCCGATCTACGGCACCGCTCGCGTGCTTACGGCCTATCAAGACTTGGGCTTGATGGAAAGCAACGCCGCAAAACGGGGCATCGAATGGCTAGCCTCCCAGCAAAACACCGACGACGGTTTCGGCGGCAACCTCCGTAACCGTTCCAGCGTAGAGGAAACAGCCCTGGCCGTGGAAGCTCTACTGGCCGCCGGCGGAACCCCAACGGGGGGCATAGACGACCGGCTGCAAACATTGACGAATAAAGGACTTAGGTGGTTGGTAGAGGCCGTCGAACAGTCTCATCTGGGGGAAACTTCGCCAATTGGTTTTTACTTCGCCAAACTATGGTATTATGAAAAGTTGTACCCTTTAACGTTCGCCGTGGCCGCATTGAGACGGGCATTTGAACAAAGGGTAGACAACTAGTACTTCGTAACAACGCAATTGATGGGTAGCCCCGATAGCTTGCCTATCGGGGTGCCGCAGGCACAAGAGGACGTTTAACTGCCTCTGTGCACCTCTTGCGGCTTGGCCGTATGCGATAGACAAGCTATCGGGGCTACCCATTACCCATCAAATTCGATATTACACAGTACTAAGCCTTGTCGGAAAACATACTTGCACAACGGTAACACCACCTACAGCATAAAACGCGAGACCCGCATCTTGGACAAAGCCGGTAACAAACGTCTGTCGATCGATACAAACGGCATCGATACGAGCAACACGCTCGATGGCGGTCCGCTTGATGCCGGCACACCGCCGGAGAATGCCGACATCAAAGGCGTGCCCGCTTCGCGGGAAATGCGCGAGCAGATCCGCCGGCGGGCAATCGAATTGACAGCGACACTGGACAAGTCGCAACCACTTGACCGTTATGCCATCGAAACTCACTCGCGACTGATCCTGGAAGAATTGGGCATCGAAGAAGCCTATCTGGGCTGGACCATGGTGGCGGTGGGCACGGCTTTTTGGCGCGATCAGGTGGCAGCCACTCCTTACCACCGACGTTTGCTGCTCTTGCCGCATTGCCTCCGCGATGCCGAACGTTGCCCGGCGCGATTCAATGAACTGGGACTGCTATGCCGTGACTGCGGTGCATGCCGTTTGATGGATCTTCGCAGCAGGGCCGAACGGCTGGGCTACAACGTTCTGATCGCCGAAGGTTCGCCGGTGGTTATGCAGATAATCATCGGCGGCCATGCCGACGCCCTGGTGGGCGTTTCCTGCCTGAATGTTCTGGAACGCTCGCTGGAAAAGATTCTCCTGGCCGGCATCCCTTGCATGGCGGTCCCGCTGCTGGCCGGCACCTGCCACAACACAACCACCGACGAGGATTGGGTCCGCGAAATGATCGATACGCCCTATCGCCCGGCGTCGGTGCAAACGCGCACTTATGTGCATTTGCTGCGTTGTGCCAAAAATATGTTCGAACCCAAGGAGTTCGATTGGCTCGTGCCCCGCGCCCGTGGATCCTCGGGCCCATTGGTGGAAGAAGGAAACCTGCCGAAAAAGGCCGGCGAAACATTGGCCGATCTCGATCCGCTGGGTTGTACCGAGGCCTTGGCCTACGACTTTCTGCTTGCCGGCGGCAAACGTGCTCGACCGTTCGTGACGCTTGCGGTATACGACGCCATGACCGGTGGCCGTGCTCGTGACGCCGACGGCGCCGAGCAGTTGTTGCACATACCCGAATATGTCAAACGCGTGGCCGCTGCCATCGAGATTTTCCACAAAGCATCGCTTGTTCACGACGACATCGAAGACAACGATCGCTTCCGCTACGGCAATCCCACACTGCACGACCGCTACGGTACGGCTACTGCCATTAACGTCGGCGATTACCTGATAGGTCTGGGATACCGGTTGGTGTCCGAGCAGCGCAGCCGCCTGCCGTCCGATGCGGTCGCTGATATCCTGGCCCAACTGGCCGATGCCCACACGCGCCTGTCCGAGGGTCAAGGCGCCGAACTAGCTTGGCGCGACGCACAAAACAAGCATCTGGAACCGTTGGACGCAATTAAAATCTATGCCTTGAAAACGGCGCCTGCATTCGAAGCCGCACTCTACGCCGGCATCCGCCTGGCCGGGCCGGCCGAGTCATATCGCCAGTCCATCGGCCGCTACGCTCGTCACTTGGGCGTGGCATTCCAGATCCTCAACGACCTGGAGGATTGGCGCATAGATCGATCGAACAAACGCGGCATCGGTGGAGATGTACTGGGTGGCCGTCCGACCGTGCTTTGGGCACTCGCCTTACAGGAATCCGAGAAAACCATCCGGGAAGAGCTCGAATCACTGCTGCGCCATCGCTTCGGAACCGACATGCCCGCGAAAATCAACATGGCCAAAACCCAAAATAACGGCAACGACTCTTCACGGCACCGTGCCACGGTCAGACGCGTGGGCCAGATCTACGACGAAACCGGTGTTTTCGAAACGGCACGCGCATTGATCGAAAAGCACCATCAACGCGCCAGGGAAGTGGCCGACGAGATCCAGCCCGAGGCTTTGAGGTACCTGCTGCATTATCTGGCCGACAGCATACTTGTACGCAATGAGTCGTAGAAGGTGTTCGGGAAATGAGCAATGTAGGGTGCGTCCTAGACGCACCGGTGATTCATTGGTGCGTCCTAGACGCACCCTACGAGAAAGTGGACATGTCGTATTTAGGTGATCTCTCGATTCGTTTGGCCGGCGGGGCAACCGTTTTTGCCGACGAGTTCCGCCGGCGACATGCTGATTACCTCGTCAAAACGGCCAATCCCGACGGAGGCTACTCCGGACGGCAAGGCGGCAGCGACGCATATTACACCAGCTTCACCCTGCGGGGACTGGCGATGTTGGGCGGCCTGGACTCTCAAATCGCCAAACGGATTGCCGCTTATCTGCAAAGATTGGAAACGGAACAATTATCCAGCATAGATTTCTTCTCCTGGCTTCTTAGCGCCGAACTTCTGCGGATTATCGCCGGCCTGGAGGTTCTGGGTGGCAGCGACTTACAATTAGTCGACCAGGATCGCGCCCAAGCGATCAAAGCATCTATCGACCGCTATCGCCGCCCCGACGGTGGATATGCAAAATCACCCTCCAGTCCCAGCAGCAGTATTTACCACACATTCCTGGCAGTTGCCTGCCGGGAATTGTTTCAAACGCAGGATTTCCAAAACAATCCGGATTGGACAGACAAGATTGACCAGCTTGTAAAATCGCGACGACGTCCAGACGGCGGTTACGTCGAGATCAAACAGATGCGGCAAAGCGGAACCAATCCCACGGCCGCCGCCGTCGCCGTCTTGCGAATAATCGGCCGACTCGACGATCCGGATCACGATAATTTCCAAGAATCCGCCATCGATTTCCTCTCCGGCATGCAAACCTCGGATGGCGGATTTCGGGCAAACACTCGAATCCCTTTTTCCGACCTCCTGAGCACATTTACGGCACTCACCGCACTAAAAGACTTGACCGAGAATCGTGAGAAAAAGTTGTCCGACCTGGTCGACCTGCCCACCGCGCGACGCTATGCTGAAGGCCTGGAAGTACCCAGCGGAGGCTTTCGCGCCGGTGCCTGGGACGATTCGCCCGACGTGGAATACACATTCTACGGCCTGGGAACACTTGCCTTTCTCAACGCTGAAGAATTTATAGAAGATGGGTAGCGCCAACCAACTTCGCTTTATCGAGCAACATGCCCACCGTTTCGAGGGCCCTTTCCTGGAAACGGGTTCGAAAGACTACGGCAACACCCAGAATCTGCGGGCACTTTTCATCGATACTGCCGATAGTGCCGTGGAATATGTGGGCGTGGATCTCTTCGACGGGACGGGCGTGGATGTGGTGGCCGATCTGGCCGGCGATTTCAACGAGATCGATTCAAAACTTGACGGCCGTCGTTTCGGCACGATCTTCTGCCTGAGCGTTTTGGAACATTGCGAAAATCCATTTGCCACGGCCGAAAACCTGGTGCACCTATTGAGGCCCGGTGGTAAGATTTGCATTTCGGTTCCATTTGCTTTCAAACTGCACGCCTATCCCGACGATTTCTGGCGATTTACGCCCTCGGGCATACGGAAACTGTTCGAGCCGCTGGAATTTCGCGAAGAGGATTCCATCTGGACGACTGAACTGAATGATGGAGACTTCCGGCAGATCGACCAGCAATTGGGCAAGTTACCATTCAGCCTCTCGGCACACCTTAAAAGCGGCCATCCGCTGCGTGGCATCTCGGCAAAAACACTGTCACTGCTGGCAAAATTCGGTTTTCTCCGATGGCTGGCCGGTTACCGCTATGTACTTGCGCCTACCGACATTATAATGATCGGTAGCCTGCCAATGTAGGGTCCGTCCGCGACGCACCATAACCTGATAAAAAGCGTGCCATCATGACGCTATTACAAGTTGAAAACGTATCCAAAGAGTTCCCCACCCGCAACGATCCGCTGATTGTGCTGCGAGACATCTCACTGCGGATGGAAGCGGGAGAAAATCTGGCCGTTCTCGGCCCCAGCGGTTCGGGCAAGAGCACTCTGCTGAATATCATCGGTACCCTGGAACCACCCAGTACGGGCCGCGTGTTTTTCGACGACGAGGATCCCGCCAGACTGTCCGAACCGCATCTGGCCGACTTCCGCAACCGGCGAATAGGATTCGTCTTCCAGGATCACCACCTGCTGCCGCAATG
>JAFGTN010000744.1 GCA_016934075.1 Pirellulales bacterium | reverse complement strand
TATTGGGTCTTCGAGGCCAAAACGCATACATATTGGACGGCCGACTCGAGCCGCCTGCCGGCCATGTCCAGAGGCAAGTGGCGTCCCGTCTCCGGTGAACATCGCAGCGACTATAAAGGCATCCTGGTCGGCGCCAGTGGTGCCTTGCACGCCTCGGAGACATCGCAAATCTGCCCATTCGATCTCTCCGCCGCAAAAGATCCCCAACAGGTCGACCTGGATAATGTCACTGTCGAACAGTTTTCCGTACAGCGAAAGTATGCACGCCCTATCGCCCGTTCCGGGCTGGATCAGTTTGAAACCCAGGCCTGTGCGGCCCTGGTGCCGGGCAGTTCGCGCAACGTGCATGTCAACGTGCGCGTCGAGGCCCTGGCCAGTGAGCCGATTCTGCTGCCGATTTGGATTATGGCCTATCGCTATAAAGACGAAACCTACCGTTTCCTGGTCAATGGCCAAACCGGCAAGTCGACTGGTAAAGCACCTACCTCGCTGATGAAAATCGCTGGCGTGGCGGTCGCGATTTTCGCCGTCATAATGCTGGTACTCTTTCTGCTGGGACTCGGCGGGGTCGCCGGATTGGGCATGAACGAAATAGAGGGCAAACCGGAATATGAACCGGCAATTGCATTGGTCGCCAGTTCCATTGCCGGGTCACGACCCGGCCTACAAAACTGCAATACCCAGTAAACACACCAAGATGTTCCTAGGCTATAACACAAACGGACTGTCCCATCACGATCTGTTCGATGCAATCAGACTGCTGGCAGATATCGGCTACCGTAGTGTGGCGATCACCATCGACCACGGTCCACTCGATCCTCGCCGACCGGGAAGGCTGGACGAGTTGGAGAGATTGCATGAACTGCTTGACGAATTGGAACTCCGTTCGGTTATCGAAACCGGCGCGCGTTTTCTGCTCGATCCGCGACATAAGCACGAACCAACTCTGCTTTCGCCTCGGGCGGAAGACCGCGCCCGCCGCGTCGCCTTCTACGAATACGCCGTCGACGTGGCAGCGACTCTAAGCAGCGATTGCGTGTCGATATGGTCGGGTACCATGCACGAAAAGCTGGATATGAACACCGCCATGGAGCGGCTGGTCGACGGGTTACAGCCGGTTCTGGACTATGCGGCAGAACGAGGCGTGCTCGTCGGTTTCGAGCCGGAACCCGGCATGTTGATCGACACAATGGACCGCTTCGAGCAGTTACTCGCCCGCATCGATTCGCCCCAACTGCGACTGACACTGGATGTGGGCCATTTGCACTGCCAGGGTGAAGTACCCATATCGCAGTACATCCACATCTGGTCGTCGCGGCTGGTGAACGTGCATATCGAGGACATGCGAGCCGGCGTTCACGAGCATCTGATGTTCGGCGAAGGTGAGATGCAATTCCCCCCCATCCTTGAAGCTCTCCGGAAAATCGGATATAAAGGCGGTGTGCATGTGGAACTCAGCCGGCACTCGCACGAGGGATCGGAGGCGGCGGAAAAAGCGATGGCATTTTTAACGCGGGCTATGAAGGGCGAAGTATGAGGTTTTATTTTGAGCTCAACATACTAACCCGAAGCGCAAGCGAAGGGAGCGCGACGTTTTATCTGAACTCGCCCTTCGCTTGCGCTTCGGGTTAGTATGTCATGAGTACACCTCACATCTCAAAACAAGGAACATAAACATGACACGTCGCGTGGTTCTCTTATCAATTCCCGGTTTGCGCGAAGCGGACGTGAGTGTCATGAAGCGACTGCGGCGTCTGATGGCCGGCGGCGAGCTTGCCGAGTTGGTTCCCAGCTTCCCTTGCGTGACTTGTCCGGTACAGGCCAATATGACAACCGGCAAGCTGCCGCGCGATCACGGCGTAGTGGCCAACGGTTTCTATTGGCCCGAGAGACATGAGGTCGAGATGTGGACGTCGCCCAACGACTGCATCCTCGCGCCGCAGCTTTGGGAAGTCTTGGCCAAGCGACGCCCGGGCACGACCTCGGCCGTTTGGTTCCCCTTGCACAGCAAGCAGTGTACGGCAGAATACGTTTGCACGCCGGCCCCGGTGCACAATCCCGACGGTAGCGAATCGCTATGGTGCTACACTCGCCCAGAGGAACTCTATGGTACGTTGCGCGACGAACTGGGCCATTTCCCACTGAAAAACTTCTGGGGCCCCCTGGCCAACATCGACAGCACGGCCTGGATCGTCGATTCGGCCGTTGTGGCCGCGCGCCGTTTTCAACCGGATTTCTTCTACATCTATCTGCCACACCTCGACTATGAGGCACAACGTTACGGTCCCGACAGCCCCCAGGCTAAAGATGCCGTGGAAGAAATCGACAGGCAAATTGAACGTCTCTTTGACGGCATAGGCGAAGCTTACGGCGACGTGGAAGACGAGAAGAACACTGTCTGGCTGGTGGCCGGAGAATATGCCATCACACCGGTTGACCATGTAACCTACCCCAACCGTATGCTCCGCGAGGCCGGCTTGCTCGAGGTGCACGAGATAGACGACGGCGAACATTTGGATCTTGCGAACAGCCGCGCCTGGGCCATGGCCGACCACCAGTTCTCGCATGTCTTCGTGGCCGACCCCGATAGTGCAAACGGTCGAGATACCATTCAACGCGCGGCCGATCTGTTCTACTCACAAGAGGGCATCGCCCAAGTGCTCATGGGCGATCAGCTTGCCAAATATGGTCTCGACCATTCCCGCAGCGGTCAAATCGTGCTGGTTTCCAAGCCTAATTCGTGGCAGGCATACTATTGGTGGCTGGACGACCGCCATGCGCCCGGTTTTGCTCGCACTGTTGACATTCACCGCAAGCCGGGTTACGATCCAATAGAGTTGTATCTCGATCGAGAAACGAAATCGATCCCCCTTGATGCGACCCTGGCCCGCGGCTCGCACGGCGTACCGGCCGACGATCCCACGCGTCATGCCGTGTTGCTGGCGACCGAGCCCGGCCTTTTTCCCCACCATATTGTCGCCGACACTGATGTGTTTGAAATCGTGCTGAAAAGTTTCGCCACTTAGCGTCGACGCTTGCCCCACCGTTAACATTTCCAACCCGATTCCAGCCCACTATCATCCCACCCTATAAACATCAGGAGACTGCCATGAAACAATCCTGGCCCACGGTGGGACTTTCTGCGTCTTTGATACTTTGCACCATTGCCGCCACACTCGCGCTATCAACGAGTGTCGTCCGGGCCGACGACGTCGACCCGGCCCTTATAGAAAAATGGTCCGAGCTAGTCCCCGTCGAGCCGCTGGGCCTGGGTCGACCCATTGGCGACCGCGACGCCTGGGAGGATGTCAAAAAGCGTTTGCCTAAATTGAAGGACTATGTCACCCATGCCGAAAAACTCATCGGCAATCCCATCCCCCGGGTAACAGACGACTTGTATCTGGAATTCTCTCGCAACGGTAACCGCAGACGCTACGAAAAAGTAATGATCGAAAAAAGTCGCAATCGGATTACCACACTGACGATTGCCGAATGCCAGGAGAACAAAGGCCGTTTCTTGCCCGAGATCGAACGGATTGTCCGCGCGGTTTGCAAGCAAAAATCCTGGGTGCTACCCGCTCACGACCGGGACCTGACGAATTTTAAAGGCACACGAATTACAATTGACCTGTTTTCGTCGGAAATAGGCCTGCAGTTGGCCACGCTTTCGTACTGGCTGGGCGATCGACTCAGCCCCGAAATCCGTAAATCAATCAATACAGAACTCGAGCGCCGCATCTTCAAACCGTTCGAAGGGGCCGTCGAACACAACAAACCGCGACTCTGGTGGCTGCATTGCACCAACAACTGGAACGCCGTCTGTCTGGCCAACGTCGCCGGAGCTGCTGCAACGAGCATTGATTCACCGCAAAGGCGGGCATTTTTCATGGCCGCCGCCGAGCAGCATATCCGCCACTTTCTCAGCGGTTTTACGCCCGACGGCTATTGCTCCGAAGGGCTTGCATATTGGGGATACGGCTTCGGACACTTCGCGCTGCTGGCCGAAATCTTGTCGCAACAGAGCGGCGGAAAAGTCGTACTATGGGACACCGGAACACCGAACGAGCAGGCCAAGCTGCGACGCATCGCCCGCTTCCCACAACGCATGGAAGTCATGCCCGACATCTATCCGGCCTTTGCCGATTGTGATATCACTACTCGTCCGCAGCAATATTTGATGAACTATCTGGATCGGCGATTGGGCTTCGGTTGGAATCGCCACACCGACACGCTTTTCACCCTCGATCAGCCAATTCGCAACGTGCAAATTTTCGGTGCATTCGTATTCCCCAACTCGGCTACCAGTCGGCCGCCGGCCAAAACCGAGGCCGACAAGCTCTCGTCGCGTGAATGGTTCGAGAACGCTGGCGTGTTGATCTGCCGACCGGGGGAAGAAGCCCAAGACCACTGCAAAATGGGCGTGGCCATCAAGGGCGGCCACAACGCCGAACACCACAATCACAACGACGTGGGTACCTTTATTGTAGCGGTGGGCAATAAAGTTCCGCTGATCGATCCCGGCCGCGAGGATTACACCCGACGGACGTTCAGCTCCAAACGCTACGCGAGCGGCGTACTGAATTCCTGGGGGCATCCCGTGCCGCGAGTGGCCGGCAAACTGCAACGCAAAGGTCGCAAGGCGGCCGCCAATGTGCTTTCGAAAAAATTCGGCGACCGGACGGATACCATCACCTTCGATATTAGCCGCGCGTATGACGTCAAACCGTTGAAACGGCTGGAGCGGACATTCGAATATACCCGCAAAGCCGCAGGCAGCCTGGAAGTGACGGACGTCGTCGAATTCGACAGCCCGCAAAGCTTCGGCACGGCACTGATTACTTTCGATAAATGGGAGCAAATCGAGCCGAAATCCAAGACGCCATCGAACAGCATAACCTTGCGTGTGGGCAGTGGATCCGAAGCTGTCGACGTAGTGATCGAATGCATGGAATCCACCTTCGACATCCATCCCAAAACAATCGACGAAGACCTTACCTGCAAAAAGAAACCCACCCGGCTGGGAATCGACTTCACCAAGCCCGTCAAGCAGGCCACCGTGCGGACGACTATTCGGCCGTCTGGAACCTGATACTCCATACCTCAAACCTCATTCAAGTACGTCGACATGAATCATTCCGCCCCTCTCGCCAGACTCTTTGTGTTTGCCATGCTTTGCTCCTTCGCGAGCACGCTTTTACTTTTTCCGAACATCGCCATGTCCGACGACGTCGATTCCGCGCTGGTCGAAAAATGGATCGAACTACTGCCCGCCAAACCGCTTGGTCTGGGCCGTCCCATCGGTGACCGGGACGCTTGGGAAGACGTAAAAAAACGTAATCCCAAATGGGAAAACATTGTTGCCAGCGCCGAAAAACTTATCGACAAACCTATCCTCGAGGTGACCAACGAACTCTACCTGGAATTCTTTCGCAACGGCAACCGAACCAATTGCCAGCGGGTTATGTCCGACACTCATCATCGCATCGCCACACTGGTATTCGCCGAATGCCTGGAAAACAAGGGCCGCTTCCTGCCGGAGATCGAACGCATGATCCGCGCCGTCTCCGCGCAGAAATCCTGGGTGCTGCCCGCCCACGACCACGGCCAGTCGAACATCAAAGGCACGCAGATCACCATCGACCTGGTATCATCCCGGGTTGGCCTATTGTTGGCCACCACGAATTATTGGCTGGGCGACCGGCTCAGTCCCGAAATCCGCAAAACAATCGACACCGAACTCGAACGGCGGGTGTTCAAACCCTTCGAAGGGTCGCTAAAACACAACAAACCCAAGCTCTGGTGGCTGCATTGCACCAATAATTGGAATGCCGTTTGCCTGGCCAACGTGGCCGGCACGGCGGTTACGGCCATCGACTCAAAACAGCGTCGAGCATATTATATGGCCGCGGCCCAGCAACACATCAAGCATTTCCTCGACGGTTTCACGCCCGACGGCTATTGTTCCGAGGGACTTTCCTATTGGGTTTACGGCTTCGGCCACTTCACTTTGCTGGCCGAAATCGTCTCACAACAAACGGACGGAAAGTTCGAACTCTGGGACGCCGGCACCGAGGCCGACCGCGCCAAGCTGCGGCGTATCGCCCGTTACGGCCGGCAGATGGAAATCCTGCCCGGCATCTATCCCGCGTTAGCCGATTGTCCAGTTTCGGTGAATCCGCCCCGCTACCTGATGGCCTATCTGGGCCTCCGCCTGGGATTCGGCGGAGATCGTTACGGCTCCGCGCTCTTAACTCTTTCAGAGTCGCGCCGCGGCCCGTCCTCGTTCGGCGCCTTCGGATTCTCCAATTCGGCCACCCGGCAACCCGAGCCACAAGCCGAATCGACTCATCTCCCACGCCGCAAGTGGTACGAAGACGCCGGAGTATTGATATGCCGGCCCGGAAAAGACGCTGAGGTACGTTCAAAATTCGGCGTGGCCATTAAGGGCGGACACAACGCCGAACACCACAACCATAACGATGTGGGCACATTTATCGTCGCCGTGGGCAAAAATATTCCGCTGGTCGACCCCGGCAGCGAAGTCTACACCCGTCGCACCTTCAGCTCCAAACGATACGAAAGCGGCATACTCAATTCTTGGGGACACCCCGTCCCGCGAGTGGCAGGCAAGCTGCAAAGTAAAGGCCGCAAGGCGGCAGCCAAGGTTCTTTCGAAAAATTTCACCGAAGAGACCGACACCATCACGTTTGACATCAGCCGGGCATACAACGTCAAATCACTCAAACGCTTGGAGCGCTCTTTCGTCTATTCCCGCAAAGATGCCAGTAGCCTCACGGTTACCGATGAAGTAAAATTCGACAGCCCGCAAAGTTTCGGCACGGCTCTCGTGACTTTCGACAAATGGAAACTCGTTGAACCAGAATCGCAAAAGCCCTCGAACAGCAAAACCTTGCGTGTGGGTAGCGGCACCGAGGCCGTCGATGTTACGATCGAGTGTGAAGCGTCGACCATCGAAATCCAACCCGAGACGATCGACGAAGACGTACGCGCCAAAAAGAAGCCTATCCGGCTGGGAATCGAACTCACCAAACCCGTCAAGCAGGCCAAGGTGCGTATGACTATTCGGCCGGCTGGAAGTTGAAATTCTTGCTCTGGCTGAAAAACTTCAGCGGATTGTCGTAAACCACTTTCCGGATAACCGCCTCGGCGTGTCCGCGGCGGCGCATCTCGGCGATAAACTCGGGCACGGCGAATGGATTCGACGGGCCCCAGTCGGCCGAGGAGTTGACCAGGATGTGGTCCGGGCCGTATATTTCGACCATATCGGCCGCTCGCGACGGCGTGGCCTTGGTGGTTGGATACAACGTGATCCCGGCCCAATATCCTTCGTTCAAGACCAGACGCACTGTGTGCTCTTCGCAATGATCAATACATACACGCGCCGAATCGACGCGTTTGTCCTCGCTGAGCATGTCCAGAATCATCCGCGTGCCCTTATATTTGTCCTCCAAGTGCGGCGTGTGAAAAAGAAGCAGTTCGCTTCGAGAAAGCCCCAGCTCGACCAGCGACTTGAGCGTTGCCATCTCATTTACCGTACATTTGTGCAAGCCTATCTCGCCCACACCCAGCACGTTATGGCGGTCGAGAAACTCGGGCAGCATAGCAACCACTTCCTTGGCGAAGGCCACGTCCTCGGCCTCCTTGGCGTTGATGCCCATCCAGGCGTAATGCTTGATACCGGCATCGGCGCAACGCTTGGGTTCCCACTCGGTCAACTGGCGGAAGTAGTCGCGGAAGCTGCTCGTGCCGCTACGGTCGTAGCCCATCCAGAAAGCGGGCTCTCCCACCACCACGCACCCCATCTTGGCCATCAAGGCAAGGTCGTCCGTGGTTCGAGCGGCAATATGTATATGAGGATCAATATAATTCATTGCGATATTAGTTCCGTTTCCAGTTACTCATCATAAGGTAGCGAAAAAATCAATTGAATCGCTTCGGCCCGACCTGGCCCTGCTTCCAACAATCGCGCGACGGCTTCACGAATTTTTACGATTCGCAAATTGGTATCGATCGAAGCACTATTTTTGTCCGCGACCGCGCGATCCAGACGGTCGAATGTAGCCGCCAAGTCGATCAGTTTCGAGCGAACCGTTAGGAATTGTTTGTCGAGGATATCAGATGCCGCAAGTGGGCTGGGCTGGTTGGACATTTAATTCACCGTCTATAAATTTTCAAGATCCCCGGAGTTCCACCCATACCACCCCTAAGCGTAAGCGAAGAGAGAGTAAGGGGAAACGTTGCTTCGCCCATTACTTACGTTTCGGGCTGGCATGTCGACAACAGGACCATTTTGGGCCATAAAGCATGATAAATCAAGGAAGGCCGCTCAAACCAAACCTGGCGGATTTAACGACAAATCCCTGCGGATCGGGGGGGGTGTTTTGGTAAAATATGCCGATTAGGTTGCAGCTTGTATCTCCCAGATGCCGATTTTAACAACCGATACACCATGAAAATTGGGGCGGAGGGGATATGCGCTTTGAGCGATCGGACAGCCATAACATTTGATCTCCTGGCGAAAACGGAGAACGAAGCAGCCGTGCGAGTTTTGACGGCCGCTTTGGAATCCCGATTTGTCGAACTGCGCGATATGGCCATCGGCGCAATTCTCTCGCGCCACAGCAGCAACGGACATAGGGCCCTCTTACAGCGTCTGCATCTCTTGCCCGAGGAGTGTCGCAGCAGGATCAGGAAATCTAATTCACAAATGACCCAGGCCCTGCGCGACATGATTTTGGAAACCGATAAACAAATTTGTACAAACGGTTGCGAAGCCGTTTTGTGGTTCAACGAATACGACCTGATACCGGCTTTGATAAATGCAGTTACCGACCAGGCCAATCCCAATGTCGAGTTGGCGGGCCGCACGCTTATGAGTCTGATCGAGAGTCTCTACACCGAATTGGCCTCGCCGGGCAAAGTGCGGGCGCGCCGCGATCCGCAACTTTTACGAGAGCATACGATCACGGCTTTGGAGTCGGGAGTACAGCGATATTCGCAGCACCGTCAGCGCGAGGTGGTCGAGTCGTTCTTGCTATTGGCCAACCGCGACAATGTCGTACTCAAGCAGATATTAAATGATCCCCGCCATCCCGCCTTTGTGGTTACTATCGATATTCTTTCCAAAAGCGAACGAGGTGGAATAATCCGTCTGCTTCTGGCATTGCTGGACGACCCGCACTCGCCCTCGGCGGCCTTGTCGGTTATCGGCAACCGCTACGATCAGCGATTTATGAAGTTTTTACTGAAGAAGATAGGACGCGAACCGTCAAAAGCAACCTCGCGGAATCTGAAACGTATCGAATCGATCGGCTGGCTGGGCAATTCGGCACGTGTAATCGACCAGCTCGACGATGCGGGACAGCATAGCATGGTGAAATATGTTATGGCTTCCGGAGTCCGGCGACAAACGGCCTTCGGCGTGATCGAGCATCTCTTGCAACATGGTCGAACACAGGGACGACGTGCAGCGGCCGAGGCATTGGCCGAGTTCAACGGCGCGCGGGCAAATGCCCTAACGCTGACATGTCTTCACGACGAGGATCCCATCGTTCAGGCCAATGCCATTTCGCAACTACGTAGCCGAGGGATTCCCGGATCGCTTTCCCGCCTGGTGGATATGCTCGATAGCGAAGAGACCGTAGTTCGGCGGGCAGTGCAGGAAAGCCTTTCTGAATTCAATTTCCAGCGGTTCCTGGGCGCTTTTGACATGCTGGAGGAGGATGTCCGCCACAGCACGGGAATGCTAGTGAAAAAAGTCGATCCCAATGTGGTTCCGCTGCTGACGGCCGAAATGCAATCGCCCATGCGAACGCGACGCATGAGGGCATTGCAAGTCGCCCGCACCGTGGAGATGGTAGAGCAACTCGAGACCAGTATAATCACCATGTTGCACGACGAGAATCATCTCATTCGGGCCGAAGCGGCTTTGACGCTCGCCCACTCACCGACGGAACTTTCACGAGCCGCGTTGCGTGTTGCCTTGCAGGATAGCAGTACAACAGTGCAAGAAGCGGCGCAGCGGGCTCTGGAGACACTCGACCGATCGGAAATGTTGCCAAGCGGCGCGGGAGGCGAATGATGAACACGATTCTGACACAAATCGCCCTTTTCGCCCGCAGCAATGTTTTCGAGGCGACCAGAAGACACGCCCAGCAACACAGCCAGCTAAGCTTTTCCGACCTAGTAATAGGTGTACTGGTTTTCGCGGGTCTTGCGGCCTTGCTGATATTTATTTTAAAGATCTTTGCGCCGCCCGAGAAACCCAGGGGAGTCAATAGCCCCTTGCGTCTTTTCTGGGACCTGTGCCGGAAACATGAACTGAAACTTTCGCAATGCTGGCTGCTATGGCGGATTTCACGTGAGGCGGAGTTGAAAGATCCCGCCTTGCTTTTCGTCGAACCGGAGTTGTTCGATCCGGACATCACGGGTAAAGCCCTGGCCGCAAAGAGGGCTGAAATCAAAACGCTGCATCGACGGATCTTCGGTGATTTAAGCTGAGAACGTGATTGTATAGTGATCCGTTTCTTCATCCTTGCGGCTCAGCAGGAGTTTCACATGTAACGCGCCCATCCCGGGTGTGAAAACTGTCTCCCCACGCCCAGGATGGGCGTGCCACACAGCAGTCGTTGGTCTTCCTGCAAAGCCTAATAAAGCAGCTTGACGCGACCGAACCGATTTAGGATAAAAGAGCACAGCAATACCCGGCCTTATGAAAGAATAGCCAACTAAAAAAGTGAGGTCCAGAAATGCAAAATTCGATCAACCGTCGGGAATTTATATTCAACGGCAGCCGGCTGGCCGGCGGCGTCGCGGCCTTGTCGCTCGGTTCCCATCTCGCTTCGGGGGCAAGTCAGAAGGCCGAGAAGATTGACCTGTCCAAATCCTTCCCCCGCTATACAAAATTTGCCCCCAAAGTTCCCGTCTATTGTGTGACTCCGGAACTCACCGGCTGCTTCCACCGTTTCTTTAACACCTCGCCCATCAGCCCCTCCGGCCGCTATCTGGCCGTCACTCGATTGCTCCACGAGGATCGGCTCAACGCACCCGGCGAACAGGCCGAGATTGTGCTGGTCGACCTCAAAACCGGTAAGAGCCGTGTGCTTGCCAAAACACGTGGTTTCGACAGCCAACTCGGCGCGCAGGCCCAATGGGGTGCAACCGACCACGAACTGTTCTTCAACGACCTGGAAATGAAATACTGGCACGGGTTCGGCGTGCGCATGGACCCGCTCACGGGCGAGCAAAAAAACCTGGAAGGTCCGCTCTTCGAAGTATCGCAGAATGGCAAATACGTGGCCGGCATCTGCCTCTTGCGTAGCGGTCTCACACAGCGTGGCTATGGCGTGGTCGTCCCCGCCGAGGTCATGCCCTGGAACACGGGTGCGGCCGACGACGACGGCGTCTACCTCACCGACACCGCCACG
>JAFGTN010000743.1 GCA_016934075.1 Pirellulales bacterium | reverse complement strand
TCGTTGACAAGGTTGGCCAGATCGGCACCAACAAAGCCTGATGTGATAGCGGCCACATCCTTAAGATTGACCGATTCGTCAAGCTTGACTTGCTTGATATGTACTTTGAGTATCTCCTCGCGACCGCGGATGTCGGGCCTGTCGACCAAAACGTGCCGATCGAAACGCCCGGGACGCAACAATGCCGGGTCGAGCGTTTCCGGCCGGTTTGTGGCCGCCATTACGATCACTCCGCTGTTGGAACTGAAACCGTCCATCTCGACCAACAACGCGTTGAGCGTCTGTTCGCGTTCGTCGTGCCCGCCCACAACGCTGTTGCCGCGGGTTTTACCAAGCGCATCGAGCTCGTCGATAAAGACTATACAGGGCGATCGTTCCTGTGCCTGCTGGAACATGTCGCGCACCCGCGCGGCGCCCACGCCCACGAACATCTCCACGAAGTCCGAACCGGAGAGCGAGAAAAAGGCCACGCCCGCCTCGCCGGCCACGGCTTTGGCTAATAGTGTTTTACCGGTTCCGGGCGGGCCGACCAGCAGTACGCCCTTGGGAATGCGCCCGCCCAGCGCCTGGAACTTCTCGGGCGTTTTCAAAAATTCTACCACCTCGTTGAGCTCTTCCACGGCCTCGTCGATTCCGGCCACGTCTTTGAATGTAATACCGATGTCCTCTTGAGCATAAAGCTTGCCCCGGCTGCGACCGAAGGCCATGGCTCCGCCGGGGCCGCCCAATCGACGCATCATGAAAATGAAGAAAACTATCATCAGAACCACAAGTACCAGCATGGAAATATGCGATTGCCAGCCGCTGGGCGCCTCTTGGCCGCGAACGCCGGTAAAGCCGTGTTTTTCGAGTCTATCGAACAGGGCGTTGCCGTCTTGCTCCAAACCTAACCGAGCTGTTTTGAAAGAAACATCTTCCTTGGGATCGCCCTTCTCGTCTTCCGGCGCGACAACCTGGGCGGTCACCTTGCCCGTTATTTCGTAGGGGCCGACGATGATATCGGAAAGATTGGAAAAGCGAACCTTCCGCTCGGGCTCCTTCTCTTCGTCGCGATCCGGGTTGACCGTGATCTCGATTGCCGCATCGGGATTCTTGGCCGGCGCGCCCTGATCGATCAAACTCACCAGATCGCCGTAGGGGATGTCGGCCTTCCTGTCGGGCCGAGACAGGAAGATCAACAGCAAAGCAATTCCCGCCGCACCCAACACATACCACATCAGGCTGGAGTTATTGACCGGCAATTTCTTGTTATTTTTTTCATTGTTGTCGGAATTCGATTTGTTCGACGAACGATCTTTATCTTCCATTAGTGATACTCTAGTCTTTCCTGGAGTAGAACAGCCGTCGCGGGCTGTAGAAATTGCTTTTGCTAGCAGCCCGTTGAAAAAGTGTGCCACTGCTGGCTTGTCCAGCAGTGAATGCAATAAACTAGCAGAAAACACTGCTGGACAAGCCAGCAGTGGCACCCAAAACTCGCGAAACCTACTTATTCAACGGGCTGCTAGTATTATGCTTCGAATCCGCCAGCGTATCTATCGCTGTCACCGTGCGAAATCATGTGTGGGCAAGAAGTCCTTCAAGCCCTCTATTACAACTGTTAAAACCGGTAATCTAGACAAATGAACCCACTTCTTGCGAATCCGGCTACAAATTTATACCAAATCGCCATTTTTTCCCGTTTGACTGCAATTTTCGCATCTCTTAAAGCAAATACGGGTTGTCGCAGGACGAACCCCTCATAGAATAGCGATTTACGGAAACTCACGTCCAAGCTAATCCCAAACCGCGTCTCTAACGGCCCTCCCTTCATGACCGATCGACCAACCAATGTGGCCGTGCTAGGAGCGACCGGTAGTATCGGGCTGAATACACTCGAAGTGATCGCAGCATCCGAGGGCCGCTTCCGCGCGTCGGTTTTAACCGCCCATAACAATACCAAAACACTGCTTGAGCAGGCCAAGTCAGTCAAACCAGACTGCATAGTGGTCACTGACCCCCAGTCTTCTGAAAAAACTGACTGGTCACAATTACCGGATGGTGTTGAACTGCTGGTTGGACCGGAGGCAGTTGGCAGCGTTGTCGGCGGCGGGGAGATTGACATAGTGGTCTCGGCAATAGTCGGAAGTGCTGGTCTGCTGGGCACTTGGGCCGCTTTGGAGGCCGGCAAAACGGTCGCCTTGGCCAATAAAGAGAGTCTCGTGATGGGGGGCCCATTGGTAACACGACTGGCACGCGATAACAACGCTCGTATCCTTCCGGTCGACAGTGAACACAGTGCAGTGTTTCAGGCCTTGCAGGCTGGACGACGTGAAGAAGTTCGCCGGGTTGTTCTCACGGCCAGTGGCGGACCGTTTCGCACGCACACCACCGAACAGCTTCGCGAAGTCACCGTCGAAGAAGCACTAGCACATCCCACCTGGCAGATGGGTCCGAAAATAACGGTCGATTCGGCCACGCTGATGAATAAGGCGCTTGAAATCATCGAAGCCAGATGGCTTTTCGATCTGTTGCCCGATCAGATTGGGGTGGTGATTCATCCACAGTCGATCATACATTCCATGGTAGAATACATAGACGGTTCGATAATCGCGCAGCTCAGTCCACCGGATATGAAGTTACCGATCCAGTACGCCCTGTCTTGGCCCGGTCGATACGAGGGCGTAGCGGAGCGCCTCAACTGGAGCGAGGTGTTGAGTCTGGATTTCGAACCGCCGGATTTCGAGCGTTTCGGAGCCCTCGGTTTGGGCCTGGAAGTCGCTCGCATGGGTGGCACCGCCGGGTCGGTGCTGAACGCGGCCAACGAGGCGGCGGTTGCCGCTTTTCTGGCCGGGCAGCTTGGTTTTAGCGACATAGTGCCGGTCTGCCGCCATATTTTAGATAAACACGACTTCGACTCCGATCCCGGCATCGAACAATTGTTCGAACTAGACCGCTGGGCTCGCCAGGAGGTATCGCGTTGGATTTGCAACTAATCGGATATTGGCTTTTTGAACTTAGTACGTACTCGTGGGTAACCGATCCCGATACGTGGTTGATGATCCTCAAGGTGGCCTTCGGTTTGGGCATGGTGATTTTCGTGCACGAATTGGGCCATTTCGGCGTGGCCAAACTCTGCGGCGTGCAATGCGACAAATTCTACCTGGGTTTCGATATCGCCGGTTGGAAACTATGCAAGTTCAAATGGGGCGAAACGGAATACGGTATAGGCATCTTGCCATTGGGCGGATACGTGAAAATGCTCGGTCAGGAAGACAATCCCGCCAAGTTGAAGGAAGAGGTCGAACGAGCCAAGGCGGCCGCCGAAGCGCAGAAGACACAAGATGGCAAACAAAGTGACGAGGAGTTGGTTGACATCGAGGCCGCCGAACACGCGTTATACGATCCGCGCAGCTATCTTGCTCAAAGCGTGCCTAAACGCATGGCGATTATTTCGGCCGGCGTGATAATGAACATCATCTTCGCCTTCATTTGCGCGGTGGGCGCCTTCTACATGGGCGTTACGCAGACCGCCTGCACGGTCGGCCAGGTCCAGCCGGGCGGACCCGCCTGGGAGGCCGGTTTACGGCCCGACGATAAAATCGTATCCATTGCCGGAAAACGAGCCTACAGCTTCCGCGACCTCTTAACCGGAATCACGCTTGGCGACAACGACGAAGGCTTGTCCGTGGAAATCCTTCGACCGGAAAAAGACGGGGAAAAAACCGAAAAAATTACCATCGTGGTTCATCCTGAACTAGACGGCGGTCTGTTTCCGACAATCGGAGTGGCTTCTTCATACACAACAACCTTGACCAGTAGATTAAAGGGCGATAAATCGCCCACGATTCCCGGATCGGCCGCCGCGAAAGCATCAACCCCTTTCAAACCTGGCGACAAAATCATCAAGATCGGCGACGTGGAGATTGAAAGCTATGGCGATATCCGTCGCTGTCTGTCGGAGCAAATCAATCAGCCGATTTCAGTGACCATCCTGCGTAGAACCTCTTCGCCGGGCAAGGAACTGACCGAACCCGAAGATAATACTCTCCCCAATGCCGAAAAGCTCACCATCCAGGTAGCCCCACAACCCATGCGACGCGTCGGTCTGGAGATGACAATGAGCCCCGTATTGGCGGTTAAAAGCGGCTCGCCGGCAGCCAAGACGGGCATGAAAGCGGGCGATGTGCTCACAAAGATCGATGGCAAACCCGTCGGCGACCCGCTCACGCTAGCCGCTCGCCTGCGCAAAAATCCAGCTAAAACCATTGCGATCGAAGTCGACCGCAATGGCGAGACGGTGCCCCTTTCCATCACTCCAGGCCCCATAGAAACATACGGCGAGCCGATCCGTCCGGGCGGTGCCGTGGGCGTCACCGCAATGGGCTTCGCCTATGATATCCTCAACATCGTCAATTCGGTTAGCGAGGGCAGTTCGGCCCAGAAACAAGGCTTGAAACCCGGCGACAAAATCCTCGAAGCCGTCATCTCCCTACCCGACGACGAAACACTCAAGGAACTTGGCTATGAGGGGATGGTCGACAAATCGGCCGCCGAGGAACCGATCGAATTCAGCAATGAACAACCTAACTGGGCATATTTCTTCTATCGAGTAATGCAAACTCTGCCGCCCCAGAGCAAGCTGATCTTGACGCTGTCCGGCGAAAGCGACGATACACGCAAGGTAACGCTCGATATCGCTGAAAACAAAGACTGGTTCAACCTGGATCGCGGTTTTCTACTCGAACCCGATACTATCGTGCGGAAGGCTGAATCGTTCGGAGACGCCGTTACGCTCGGCGCCATCGAAACGTATGAATCGGCAACAAAGGTTTTCGTGTTCCTGCAGAAGCTGGCCGGTGGACAGATTTCCGCCCGTGCTTTGGGCGGGCCCGTGGCTATAGCCAAAACGGCCGGTCACGCCGCCTCGAAGGGAACGGCCGAGTTGTTCCTCTTCCTCACCTTGCTCAGCGCCAACCTGGCGGTTATCAACTTCCTGCCAATTCCGGTTCTGGACGGCGGGCACATGGTATTCCTGGCCTGGGAGGGGATACGCGGCAAACCGGCCAACGAAAATGTCCAGCTATTGTTGAGCTATATAGGCCTGATATTGATCCTCAGCTTGATGATCTTCGTGCTGGGGCTGGATTTTGGTTTAATCTCGCGACAATAGGAACGATTTGCTAGAATCCGGCTACATATCATAAACGGTCACCTCTTGTGCCTGCGTCACCCCGATAGACAAGCTATCGGGGCTACCCTTACAATTTTATGCCTTACGAGCGCATTCGCGAGATTCATTATGGATAATTGGGACATCGTGATCTTGGTCGTGGTCGCTTACGTGGCCATAACCACGCTGGTTCGACTGATGATTAAACGACGAAACCATCTGTTGGCTCGCTTTCGGCGACAGATGGCCGAAGAGAAGAAGAAAAACAAAAAAGCGAAACAGCAGGACATGGCGGCATAACAATCCGTTGAGTAGCCAGTGCCACCCCACGACAACATGACAAAACGCTTCTACATCGAGACCGTCGGCTGCCAGATGAACGTGCTCGACAGCGAATTGGTTGCCTCGGGCTTGATATCGGCCGGTTACCGGCAAGTCTCAAGGAGTCGCGAGGCCGACGTGGTTCTTTTCAATACTTGTAGCGTTCGCCAGCACGCCGAGGACAAGATCTATAGCGCTCTGGGACGCCTGAAAAACGTCAAGGACCACTACCCACACAAAGTCTTCGCCGTGATCGGTTGCATGGCACAAAAGGACGGAGCATTGATCTTTCGCCGCGCGCCGCATGTAGACCTGGTCGTCGGCCCCAGCCAGTTAGGGCGTTTGCCGGAACTTGTTGATCTGGCGGCGGCCGGTGGCGGCCCACAATTGGAGATCAGTCTCGACCGCAGCCAGGGCAGCCATCTCGACGCGAAGCGAAATTTCACACCCTTCAACCCGGAACGCCTGCTGGAAGCCCGCCCGGCGGCACACCAGGCCATGGTGCGGATCATGTTCGGCTGCGACATGTTTTGCACATATTGCATAGTGCCCAGCGTTCGCGGTCCCGAGCAGAGCCGCCCGCCCGAAGAAATCGAGGCCGAGGTGCGGCAACTGGCCCGACAAGCCATCCGACAGGGCGTCTGCCTCGAGGTCACGCTACTCGGTCAAACAGTCAACAGCTATAGGTATCATGCCCCCAACGGCACAGTCCACCTGGCCGATCTTTTGTACCGCCTGCACGATATCGAAGGACTCAGCCGCTTGAAGTACGTGTCGAATTGTCCGAAATTCATCACCCAGCCTCTGCTAAGAGCCGTGGCCGAGTTGCCCAAGGTGACACCATATTTTCACGTACCGGCCCAGAGCGGCTCGAACTCGGTACTACACCGCATGAAACGCAACTATACCGTGGAACAGTATCGCGAGATGCTCGACCGCATCAACTCCACGGTACCGGGCGCGGCGGTAACCAGCGACTTCATCGTCGGTTTCTGCGGCGAAACCGAGGAGGAATTCCAAGACACCATGCGGCTCGTGCGCGAGGCGCGATTCAAAAACAGTTTCATTTTCAAATACAGCACCCGTCCCGGAACCAAGGCTGCGGAACTCTACGAAGACGACGTACCCTACAAGGTGAAGCAGCGACGCAACAACGAACTCCTGGCACTGCAAAACGAAATCACCGAAGAGCTAAACTCGCGCTTGCTGCGCCAAACAGTGGAAATTCTCGTCGAAGGACCAAGCAAGGTCGGCGCCAAACAAGACACGAGCGGCGACAAGTCTGACAATAACGGTTCCGTAACGCAACTCGGAGGCCGAACGGTTTGCGACCGCATCGTCGTCTTAGACGGCCCACGGAGTTTGATCGGCCAGATCATCCCAGTCAAGATCGTACAGTCCTGCGGACTAACTTTGTTCGGTGAAAGGGAGGTTTGAGGTATGAGGTGTGAGGTGTGAGGTGTAAGGTGTGAATACTAACTGGACTTTTGCAAAATTGCGAGTCAAGGGCACATGTAAAAGAAAGCTTTGCGAAGCGAAGGTTTCTTTTACATTGT
>JAFGTN010000010.1 GCA_016934075.1 Pirellulales bacterium | reverse complement strand
CATGATATTTTCGGGCTTGATGTCGCGATGTACCACGCCGGCGTCGTGCGCGAATTGCAGGGCCGTGCAGATTTGCGGCACGATCGAGAGCGCCTGCTCGGGCGCGATTTTACCGGTTTCCATCAACCGTCGCAGGTTGACGCCATCGACGTATTCCATCACGAAGTAATACAACGGGCACTCGCCGCCGCCGTCATACGACGTGCCCGCATCGTCCGAGGGGCGGCCGGCGGCATCCACATCCTGCTCTTGTGAGTCGGTCCCTGCCGCGTGGTCTTTTTTAGGTGTCGTTGCCGGCGATTGTTTGAACGGAAACGACGTCTGCCCGAAATCGTGCACGGCCACGATATTTGCGTGGTTGAGCATGGCCAATGCCCGCGCCTCGCGTGCGAAACGCTCGGCGAAGGCCGGATCCTGAGCGATTTTGGGCGCGAGAATTTTCAAGGCCACCAGCCGGTCGAGTCGTTTTTGACGAGCTTTATAGACCACGCCCATCCCGCCGCGGCCTAAAAGCTCGATGATCTCAAGATCGGGAAAATGCGGCGCCAGTTCCTCTGGCTGCGGCGGCACGAACCGTGCGTCCATGGTCGTATCACCACCCGATGCCACCCCCGCCAGCGAACCGCCGTCGGAGGGAAAACCGGCCGCCAGCACGCAGTTCGGACAAAGTCCCATCGGAGCATCGCCCGGCACCACTGCACCGCATTGAGCACATCGAAATGACTCGGCCATTGTTGGTTTTCCTTGATTTTCCCATACTAAGCGCGAAGCGTAAGCGAGGATGCGCAACATCTGCCCCGACTTCCCCGGCCCTTCGCTTGCGCTTCGGGTTAGTATTCTTACATGTTGTATGATATTACAATCTGTCTAACCTAACTACTACTTAACCCAAGAAATTCAAAAGGTTACACGCATTTCGCATTATTTTGCATAATGTCAAAATCAATTAGCGTTGATTAGCGGAAATTAGTGTTCCGGCACAGTTTCAAGCGTGGTATGGACCATGATCGCATCCTTGGATCCAGATGAGCCGTTTTGCATTATTTTTCCGAGCCTAGTGCGGCCATCAACTCCCGCAACTCGTCTTCGAGAGTGTCGCGCCCGTCGATTGTTCTGGCGATTTCCTCGACCAAGAGCTTGCGATACCGTCTGCGCAAGCGGTGCACGGCAACCTTCACGGCCCCCTCGTTCATGCTAAGTTCCTTGCCAACTTCGAGATACTTTGGCGTGACGGATCCAGTCGGCAGAGCTGCTTGGGCCGCCTCATCGGACGTTTTTGAGCAATCGGCATCATCCCTTTTGGTTCCACCGGCAAGAAAAGGCTTCAGCCCTTCGAACAGTTCGAGCTTGCCGCTCTCGCTGTATTCGTCTCGAAGTCGGCCCAGCACAAGATCCAAGAGCGTCATGGCCCAACGTTTTTCGAACAGACGCTCGGGCGTGAGATTGTCGGCCGGTTCGATCGAACCGTAACGACCTTCACCGGCGTCGAAATCCAAGGAAAGCACCGTCCGCACGCCGCCTCGTTTCCGTGCCCTCTGCCGTCTGCGCTCTTTTGAAAGAAAATGCTTCATCGCGCCCAACAAAAACGAGCGGAACCGCCCCCGCTGCCGGTCGGCAACCGCCAGGGTGTTTTCGGCCAACAGCCGCACAAAAAAATCTTGCGTCAGATCCTGAGCATCCTCGGCGGAATATCCGGCCCGGCGGACAAAGGCATAAAGCGGAAACCAGTAGCTCTCGCAAAGCACGGCCAAAGCCCGACGCGATTGCGAAGTGTGGCTACCTCCGGCATTGACGACCATGCTCCACTGAGTCGTGGCGAAGCAATCACTACGAGCCGGAAAATGTTCGGGTTTGTTATCGAAGTCCACCATGCCCATATCTTAGAGCCAGGATATTAATGGTGCAAGCAGATAATGTCACAATGTCTATCGAGCAAGAAAGGAACATGGAGACCGAGCCTTAAGGAGCGTCTGACAAATCACTTGTGAGTTGTGGTGCAGTGGATGAGAGTGCGTTTGTTCTGAAAACGCACTTTTTGCTGTGGGTATACCGCGTTACGCACGCAAGATTCTGGTGAGCCATAAGTTGATTTCCTTTGATTACTTCGGATTATTGACGCAAGTGGAATGGTGTGTTAAAATCCCGCCTCGATCACAATTATTTTCTTTCTTGTTTATATATTTGGTTCTTCACTGAATTAAATTAGCAAAAATGGTATTGTCGTGCTTCGCACGAAGGTTTTTTAAGGCATGGGCTAACAAAAGTATGAAAAAAGCTCCTCAAACCATAGAATATACGAGGAACCTTGACAGAATATACTTCCGTCAGCATCCGGTTATTCCTTGGTAGGTTGTTCCTTAGCAGTGCCTACCTCCGCTTCACCAGACCATGACATTATCACCTTGTAGTTTGGCTTGAATCAATATACTTTTGTTAGCCCATGCCTAAAAACCTCTTGCCGAAGGCAAGTTGAAATCATTTTCACCTACGGAATTCCGTGAAAAATCCTGAATAGTAATACATTCAAACAACTCCAAAAACCAATATCTGGAGGAATCATGGCCGGTCCAAAAATCTGCGTGGTGGGAGCTTGCAATATCGATCTGATCTCCTATGTTCCGCGGTTGCCCGTTCTGGGAGAAACATTGCACGGCGATAAATTCCATATGGGATTCGGCGGCAAGGGCGCCAATCAGGCGGTGATGGCCGCCAAGCTGGGCGGTGATGTGGCCATGGTTACCAAGCTGGGAAAGGACACCTTTGGCGAAAATACCCTGGAAAACTTCAAGCGGTTCGGGCTGAACACAACCCACGTGCATTTTACCAACAAGGCTTTTTCCGGAGTGGCGCCCATTGCCGTGGACCGTGACGGCAACAACTCCATCATCATCGTAACAGGGGCCAACGATCTTCTGACCGAAGATGAAATCCAGGCAGCCGGCCAAACCATAGCGGAGGCCGGCGTACTCGTCTGCCAATTGGAAATCCCCCTCGAGATCAACATCTCTGCCCTGAAAATCGCCAGAGAGAAAAGTGTCTTCACCATTTTCAATCCGGCTCCGGCACGCAAAGAGCTACCACCAGAGTTGTTCCCCCTTTGCGATATCTTCTGCCCCAACGAAAGCGAAACCGAACTGCTCACGGGCATGACGGTACAAACCATCGAGGAGGCGGAATCGGCGGCCAAAGCACTTTTGCAAAAAGGTCCCAAGACCGTTCTTCTCACCCTGGGTGAACGAGGAAGCCTGCTGGTAACAAAGGACGGCACAAAACACATCCCCGTCGAACCGGTCAAGGCCGTGGACACCACCGGCGCGGGCGATTCTTTCGTGGGAAGCCTGGCCTATTTCCTGGCTGGTGGAAGAGATATTGAAGACGCAGTCGCGCGAGCCAATCGTATCGCCTCAATTAGCGTACAAGCCTCCGGCACCCAGACCAGTTTCCCCGACGCCCGCGACCTTCCGCCGGGCATATTGGATTAATGACCGGGACAGGCCATCCCTTAGACACTCTCACTGAGTCATAAACTGGTCTAATTATTTGGCTTGAAATCCCCACAAGTCCGATTTCAGTGTCTATGGACCGGGCTGTACTTATGAAGATTGCGATCACCCGATCAGTCGCAACCTATTTCTCTAACGCTTTTCTCACTAACACCTTAGATCTGAAGCCATCACAGCCGTTTGCCCGATTCATCCGCAAAAAGCAAGTAGAATCCGCCAGTCTGCGAGGGTAGAATGGAATATTGATACTTTTCTTTTACCTCTCTCTAGTGTTTCAGATTCGTTCTCAGCGGAGACCGCCCATCATGTTGCTTAAGAATTCCAGCTTTCGGACGCGAATGATTTTCCTCTCGGGCTTGTTTCTTTTTGGTTTGCTTGTAACTCATTTGATGTACGGAGCAATGATTCTCAAGGTGCGCGTCAACGGACCGTTATACCGTGAAATCGTGACTGACAAGGACCTGATCGCGGAGATTCTTCCACCGCCCCAATTCGTGATCGAGCCATATCTGCTGGCCGTGCAGATCGCTCAAGAGAAAGATACATCCAGGCGGACGGAACTGATTAAAAGCTTCAAAACATTAGAGAACGAATACAAAGCCCAACATCAAGTTTGGGTGGATAAACTCAAGGACAATGCGGTCGACGATAAGCTGAAGAATGCCTTAATGGTCGATTCGTATAAACCCGCGGTGGAATTCTTTCGTGTTGTGAACGAGGAATTGATCGCTCCGTTGGAATCCGGAAAAAAGATTACAGCAGATGATATTTCCGACGAGGTGCGAATCCATGTTCGCAACGAGTTTGAAAAACACCGTAAAGCCGTAGAAGACGCCGTCGATTTGGCCGAAAACCGTATTAAAGCCGACGAGGATGCCGCTAAGAATAGCATGAAATACTGGATGATTACACAAATTGTTTTCGGCTTAATCGTGCTGGTTGTGCTGATGGCTGCCTCGTGGCTCATCGGACGGGCGATCCTCAGGCCCATGGCCGGATTTATAGACAGGATGAGCGATATGGCCGAGGGCGCGGCCGACTTGACAAAACGCGTGGAAGTCGATTCGCAAGACGAAATCGGCCAACTGTCGGTGTTGATCAATGCCGTGATCCAGCGGATAAACGACTTGATTTCCAGGATCCAGATGGCAACCGTGCAGTTAAACGCTACCGCGACCCAGATAGCCGCCGCGGCCGGCGAGCAAAACAACACCATGCAGGACTTCAACGCATCGACAAGTGAGATCGCCGCATCGGTCAAACAAATCTCCGCCACCGGCCAGGAACTGCTCTCCACGGTCGAAGACGTACACACACACGCCGACGAAACATCGGCGCTGGCCGATTCAGGGCGCACGGCACTGGGCGGCATGGAAACAATCATGGAACAATTGTCGGAAGCAACCGGATCGATCTCGTCGAAGTTGGGCATGATCCGCGAAAAGGCCGGGGCCATCAACACAGTGGTGGAAACCATCACCAAAGTGGCCGACCAGACCAACCTGCTGTCGATCAACGCGGCAATCGAAGCCGAAAAAGCGGGCGAAGCTGGACGAGGATTCCTGGTGGTGGCTCGCGAAATCCGCCGCTTGGCCGATCAGACAGCCGTGGCCACACTGGACATCGAACAGATGGTGCGGCAGATGCAGGACGCCGTCTCGGCCGGGGTGATGGAAATGGACAAGTTCAGCGAACAAGTACGCGAATGCATCATCCAGGTCTCGCAGATCAGCGGTCAGATGGGAGAGGTTATCACGCAGGTGCACGCGGCAAGTGAGCGTTTCCACGCGGTTAACGAAGGAATGCGACAGCAGTCGCTAGGCGCCAAGCAGATCGACGAAGCCATGGCGCAACTCGTTTCAGGCGTGCATCAAACCAGTACAACCGTGAAAGATTTCAATATGGCCGCCGAAAATCTTCGCCGCGCGGCCGACGCGTTGCAGGCTGAAGTCGGACAGTTCAAGGTTACCAGCGAGGTAGATCGATGTTAGTGTTGATGTGTGAAGCCGGTGATAACCGGTACGCACTAGATACATCTTGCGTGGTCGAGATCGTGCCTTTCATACGACTCGAACGGATGTCCGCGGCACCCGCCTGGCTTCCCGGCATGTTCGTCTACCGAGGGCGTGCCGTGCACGTTGTCGACCTTACACATCTCACTACCGGCCGGCCATGTCCGGCACGACGCAACAGCCGTATCATCGTCGCCCGCTTCGAGTTACCGAATGTTCCACCTCTTTTGGGGCTATTGGCCGAACGGGTGACCACCGCGGAAATAAATCTCGACGCCCAAACCGCCAAATCGGAACAAGATACCGCCGAACTAGCAACCTACGGACGTGTTCTGCTGGACGAGCGAGGCATGTTCCAACTTATCGAGCCCGCGAGGCTGTTAGCGGATGAACGGCTGCAAGCTTTTCAACCAATCGTTTCGGAGAGCCGAGGATGAATGCCCTCTCGCAAATCGAAACCGATCGGGTCAAGGCATTGCTGAACGCACGTTTTGGCCTCGATGGAAAAACGCTCAGTAGCGGCAATCTGGAACAAGCACTCCGACAGCGGTCGGCGGTCACTAAGGCCGATAACATAAAAGCTTACCTGGAACGACTAAGCGGCGACGAAGCCGAGTTGCAGAATTTCGTCGAAGAGCTGCTGGTACCGGAAACATGGTTCTTTCGCGACGTCCTGCCCTTCGAATGCCTTCGACAATACGTTTGCGAAGATTGGCGGCCACGGACTAACAATAAGAAACTACGCGTTCTCAGTGTTCCCTGCAGTACGGGCGAAGAACCGTATTCGATCGCCATGACATTAATGGACCAGGGGTTGGATGCATCCCGCTTGCACATCGACGGCGTCGACTTGTCCCGCTCCGGGCTGGCCAAGGCTGCCGAAGGAATCTACGGCAAAACGGCTTTTCGCGGCGAAAGTCACCAGTTCGAGAGAATTCTACAGCGCTTCCTAGAGCAAAAATACGATCGTTTTTCAGTAAAATCCGAAATCCGCAACATGGTCCATTTTCGTCACGCCAACCTGGCTGCGGCTGATTTTCTCGCTAATGAAGCGGCCTACGACGTGATATTTTGCAGAAACGTCTTGATATACTTCCACGTCCGTGCACGAGAGATTGCCCTGGTTAATCTGCATCGCCTTTTGGCACCAGGCGGGCTGCTATACGTGGGGCATGTCGAGGCCGCCATTATAGCCGAAGGATCCTTCAGTTCGCTCGATTCATTTCCTTTCGCATTCCGGCCGATCGACGGTGATAATTCTCAACGGTCCAATCGCATCTCGAAAAAAACAAAAGTTGTCGCGCCACGACCGGCCGATTATTCATACCGGCAGACTATCGAAACACGTGACACAACGTCAATCAAAACGATTAAGCCCACTGAGCCGGTCGCATCTGCGGCGGGTGAGTCGGACGAAGAACTCTTGAGATCGGCCCGCGAAGCCGCGAATTCGGGTCGTTTAGAGGAAGCCGAGAATATCTGCACAAATGTATTAGCAAAATTCCCGGTCAACGCCGACGCATTTTGCCTGCTGGGTCTGATCAGTCGGGCACGAGACGATATCTCCTCCGCGGAAAAGCATTTTCAGAAGGCGCTCTACCTGGATCCACAACACCATGAATCGCTGGTACACATGATGTTGATTGCTCAACAGTGTGGCGATCGACCGGCCGAGGCCAACTATCGACGCCGCGCGGAACAGGCGATTCCCGCAGGAGGTGACTCGTGAAAACAGATCAAATTACCACCTGCTATAAACAGATCGGTGTTTTGGGAGACGGCACCTGTGAGGCGTTGGAGAACTATGTTCACTGTCGCAACTGCCCGGTATTCGAAGCCGCCGGAAGACAACTGCTGGAAAAAGAACCCCCACAGGAATATATCGACGAGCAAACGCTGCAATTGACAATAGAGGAATCGCCCGACACGGCCGGTACCGTGGCGCTGGCCGTTTTCCGCATCGGCGAAGAATGGCTGGCACTGGATGTGACCGTAATGGTAGAAGTCACCGAGCCTCGCGAGATCCACCGCGTGCCGCACCGCAGCAACCGACGTTTTCTGGGAATGGTAAACATCCGAGGCGAGTTGCAACTCTGTCTGAGCCTTGGTGACCTTTTGGGCATTAATACTAAAGAAGAACCAAAAAACATGGCTGAATATACTACTTCGGCACGGTTTCTGGTCACGGAACACACCGGCGAGCGATGGGTATTTTCCGTTGACGAAGTGGCCGGTATCCAACGCATCGGGCTCGATCAACTCACCGATGTACCTTCCACCGTCGCCAATAGTCCCAGTTCATTCTCCAAAGCGGTCTTCACCTGGCAGCACAACAGCGTGGGCGTTCTCGACTGTGACCGATTATTCGAATCACTGCAAGGGAGCATCCAATGAACAACCTGCCCGAGGATGTCTCGCTTCTGGAACTTTTTCGCGAAGAGGTTCGCAACAACGTACAGTCGCTCAATGACGGCCTGATCGCTTTGGAAACGGATGGCTCGGATCCCGCGGCGATCGAACCCCTGATGCGCGCGGCCCATTCCATCAAAGGCGCCGCGCGCGTGGTGGGCGTGGATTCGGCCGTCGAGTTGGCACACCTCATGGAAGAATGCCTGGTTCGCGCTCAAAACGGAAAAATATCGCTCATCGCCGACAGCATTGACGTCCTTTTGCAAGGCGCCGACCTGTTGGCCGGCATCGGCGAATCGGTGGGCCCCGTATTGAGCAATTGGCTGCAAGGACATAATGCCGATCTCACTGAAATGAAGTATCAACTTAAATCGATTGCCGACGGCAAGTTCTCCTCCGATCATACTACGAAGGAACTACGTACCGAGACGGAACCAACACCCGCACCTACCCAGGACGATAATTCAACACTCACCGTGAACGTGCCGCCCCATAAGCCGGATGTGCCGAAAGAGACTAAAACGGCTGAGTCATCAACTAATGAACCCGCAATTCCATCCCCAAACTCCAAGCAGACCGGGCAAGTCGTACGTGTCACGGCCGAAAATCTTTCTCGCCTGATGGGTCTTGCCGGAGAAACGCTGGTCGAGGCTCGCTGGTTGCAGCCGTTTTCCAAATCGCTCTTGCAACTCAAACGCGAACAAACACTGCTGGCCGAAACGCTGGAAGAGTTACGCCAAGTGCCCATCACCGACGAGGAACGACGCGAGAAATTGACCGGTGAAGCTCTTCAGCGGTTGGATGAATGCCGGCGCATGGTTGTCGAACGCGTGGGCGAGTTCGACAACCGCGCACGTCGCGCCGACGATCTCAACAGCCGCCTCTACCACGAGGTAATCGCCAGCCGATTGCGACCGCTACGCGATGGAATCCAAGGTTTCCCGCGCATGGTCCGTGACCTTGCCCGCAAGATGGACAAAAAAGTCGCATTCGAAGTGGTCGGCGAGATGACGGACGTCGACCGGGATATCCTGGAGAAGCT
>JAFGTN010000742.1 GCA_016934075.1 Pirellulales bacterium | reverse complement strand
GTCAAAATCATGTCGAAGGTTTCTGTCCGCAAACCGGCCCACTATTACGAGATCCAGATCGACACCAAGCAGAATCGTCCGGAGATCGTCAACGGCCGCGGCAACGGGGTCGATATCCCGCCGGGTAAAAAGGCACTCACCGCCATCGCCAAGCACGACATCGAGTGGATCGAATCGGACCATGGCACGCGTGTGACGATCGAGTTGGAGGCCAAGTATCAGCGGGGTCGAGGCAGCGTCGACGAGTATCTTGAACAGACGGCCATCGCCAACCCGCACGTCACGCTGCACTACATCGACCCGGACGGTAACGAGCGGGAATATCCCCGCGTGACCGAAGTTTTGCCCGAGGAACCCAAGGAGATCAAGCCGCATCCTTACGGCGTCGAGTTGGGTCGCCTGGTCGCCATGCTTAAGGACTCGAAGGAAACCACCGTTTCGGGCTTCCTCACCAGTTCGTTTTCGAAGGTTACGCCGTCAGTGGCACGGAGGTTATGCGAAGAAGCGAGCGTGAGCACGCGGTCCACGTTGCGCAAGATCGGCCGCAACGAGGCTGATAAAATCTACCAGGCGATTCAACAGGTCAAGATCCGTCCACCCTCGACTGACTGCATTTCTCCCATCGGTGAGGACCTGATCCTCAAGGGCCTGCACCAGGTAGTGCCGGGCGAGTTCTTCGTGGCCGCCACGCGACCACCGGCCGTCTATCGCGGTAATCCCTTCCAGATAGAAGTAGGGCTGGCCTACGGCGGTGGCTCGACCGCACATCGTGTTACCCGCGAGGAACTGGTCGAACTGCTCTTGCAAAGCGATGCGCGAACACTACGGCAGTTCCTCGTAAACACCTTTGACGGGATGGGAACCGAAGGCGCCGACAAGATCATCGCCGAATCGAAACAGAAGACTCGCATCTCACCGGGCAATCTGCGCGAGAAGGATATCGACCGCCTGCACCACGCCATGCGCAGCGTGAACCTGCACGACGGGCAGACGATGAACGTGTTCCGCTACGCCAACCGCGTGCCGCTGCAGTTCCAGGCCGGAGCCTGCGCGATTACGCAGACGGTGATGCAGACCAACTGGCGGTCGTACGGGCTGAGTCAGACGCGGGGCTCGCTGCCGCGCGGTCAGGTTACGGTGATGGTGCACATGGCCAGTGTATGGGTGCCGTTCACCAGCGAATCGAAAGAGGCCGTGGCCTCGTATCCCGAGATTCAGAAGGAACTGCGGCTGGGACTGCAGGCTGTGGGCCGCAAGTTGGGCATGTACCTGAGGCGGCGAAAACGCGTCAAGCACGAAGGCGAACGACGGGCCGTGTTCCTCCGCTACTTGGGCGAAGTGGCGGCCGCGGCGGCCGAGATCGATTCGAAAGTGGATCGCGAAGATCTTTACAACAATCTCGTAAAGGTCGCGCAAAAACGCACCGCCGAGGCCGATGTCAAACTTGATGAGCGCGGCCGCCCCATCGACGAGGAAGAGATGGACCTGGGCGACAATGTCCTGATCGTCAAGGCCGAGGACCAGGTGGCACGGATCACCAACGGAAATGGCAACGGAAACGGGGATGAGGAAGAAGAGGACTAGGAGACTCGTAGGGTGCGTCCGCGACGCACCTGGAGTGCTATGATAAACTGGAAAGGGATCACGAAAACACGAAAGTACGAAAGCACGAAATTATATATCAATTATTGATGAACTTCAATTCACCTAAGCTTGTGGTTAAACGAATAGTTATGTAAATGAAACGATAATGGTTAAGAAAAAAGTTCTACGCAGAAAAGTCAAGAAGAAGGTGGCCAAGAAGCGGCCGGCGGCCGCGCCGGTTAGGCTTACGTCGCGGGACAAGAAGACCATGACGTCGCTTGTCGGGCTGGCCGATAAGGTGGTCACGGCGGCCGATCGCAAGCGCGATCCGCAATTGGAAATTCCCACCCGCTCGCTCTCCAATGTGAACTATAACCGTTCGAAAAAAATTATCGAGATGGGTAAGAACACCACCACCCGCCAGTTGTTCAACCTCTCTCAGGCAAAGAGTTTCATGCAGACAATCTTGGTGGGCAGCGGCACCAAGCAACTCATCGAGCAGGGAAAGACCACCAGCATTCGAGGTCTCTACTATCTGCTCAAGCATACCATCAAGGGCACAAAGGAAGAAACGTTCAACGAGCAATCGGAATGCGATCCGGTAATCGAGGACGTCGAGGTGCTTTTGAACAGCCTTCGCGAGGAGCTGCATCTTTACGCGCAAAAACGGGGCGATATGGTTGGCGACATCGTGTTGCAGGACAGCGGCGATGAGATCGATTGCTCGCGGATGGGATCCGGCGGATACGGCATACCCTCGATCGTCGAACCCGAGGTTATTCAGTTCAAAAAGTGCGGCGCCAAATTTATCCTGCACGTCGAAAAAGATACGGTCTGGCAACGCTTCAATGAGGATAAGTTCTGGCGCAAGCACAGGTGCATTTTGACGCACGGCGCCGGGCAGCCTCCTCGCGGCGTGCGGCGGTTGTTGCATCGCATGCACAACGAATTAAAATTGCCGGTCTACTGCCTGCTGGATAACGACCCTTGGGGGTATTACATCTACAGCGTCATCAAGCAGGGCTCGATCAACCTGGCCTTCGAGTCGCGGCGGATGGCCATACCCGGCGCCAAGTACATGGGCCTGCGCTCGAAGGACTTCATCCGTTGCGGACTGTCCGACAGCGTAACCATCAACCTTAACGACACCGACAAGAAGAGGGCAAAGCAGATCGCCAATTATCCCTGGTTCACGCATAAGAAGCCCTGGCAGAAAGAAATCAAGCAAATGCTCGACAACGGCTTCAAGCTGGAAGTGGAAGCCCTCATCAGCAAGGACATCAGCTACGTGACCGAGGAGTATGTGCCGGCAAGGTTGAAGGATCAGGATTGGTTGGACTAGTGGTGGTAGTATGATGGGTAGCCCCGATAGCTTGTCTATCGGGGCGGCGTCAGCCGCAAGAGGCAGAGGGGCGAATACAAGATCACCTCTTGTGCCTGCGGCACCCCGATAGGCAAGCTATCGGGGCTACCCAGTTAGTGAGGTTTGCGGTTTTCATGGAGGGAATCGAATGGACAGTTCCGGTATTCGGCCCACGTCGCCGTTTGCATTGCCGTCGACTAAGGGCGTGGAGAAGGCGGCTGCCGTCGATAGCGTCTCCGCGGCCGGTAGCGGCAAAGAAGACAACAAGGACCAGTTGAACTTTTCGCCCGGCTCCCTGCGAGGTATACTCGACAAACTGGACCTCTTCGGCGCCGAGCCTCGCGCGGATGGCTCCATTAATATCGAAGATATTCGCGCAAATTACGCCCAGCGTTTTGAAGATTTTGCCGGCAAGTTAAGCGCCCTTTTGAAAAAGACGGGCATCGACCGCGGTTGTGCGTCGATTCTACGCAGCGACGGCCAGGGCAAGATCCGCGTGGCAAACAATCACCCCCAGCGGGAAAACATCGAGGCTCTCTTCGAAAATAATCCCGAGCTGGCAAACGAGTTCCGCGGGCTCTCGGGCACGGCAAGTTTCCTCCGCGCGGCCGACGAGCATTCAAAGTTCGCAGCCGCTTACGCAAAAGATCCGGAAGCGGCGGTGCGGATGTTTTCACATCTTTTCGATGAAACCGGCACCCGCGATTATGCAATGCGGATTACAAGTGATGACATAATGGGATTCTTCGAGTAGGTGGTTATTGGTACAAGATGATCATTGTTAGCCCGGCCGCCTGCGGCCGGTAGTCTTGCAAACCCGTCGCAGGCGACGGGGCTAACACGTGTTACCCATCAATTTTAGCGTTACACGACACTAGACGCCTGGGGAACTTCCATTGAACCACGATCACACCGAGCCTGAATATCTGGAGACCGAGGTTATAGAGGCCCGGATTGTCCCCGAAAAGTCGCCCTACTGGGGACCGTGGGTGACGATCGGTTTCACGCTCGCGCTGTTCGGCGTCTGCCTGGTCGTCGATATACTTGTCACAATAGGATTTGTCGTGCCGGCGTTGTTCGAGGATCCCAAACTCGACGTGAACGAATTGGTCGGGCAGCTTGAGAGCAGTGGCTTGCTGTTGTCGCTGATCACGATACTGCGGACTGCATGTTGCATGATATTGGTCCCGTTGTTCATTGTTGCGCGGCGCCGGCTCTCGGTACGCGAATACCTGGGGCTGGTTCCGGTCGGCCGCCGTACGATGGCTGCCTGGCTGGGAGTTGCCAGGATCCGCACCGGCTCGCTATGGGTACCGCTGGCCATGCACATGCTGATCAACTTGCTCGCGACAATCGAAACGGGAGTGGTGATTTATGGATTGGAGTGGTAATATTTCGATCCGTTTCCCCCCTACAAGTCTATCTCTTTGAGCAACACCATCCTCCCAGATTCTTCCCGGCTGCGGATGCCGGCGATGATTATTTTCATCAGTTCCACGGTTTCGTCAAAAGCAAACGGCGGGCGGCCTGTGCGGAGATATTTGATGAATGCCTGAAGGTGCGATTTGAAAATATTGAATGTGTCGTTGGCCACGATTGACATCGAGCCCGTGGTGCCGTAGATTTCCATGTTCGATAGCCCCCCCATCATATCGGACACCACAGCCAGGACCACGTCGACGCCGCTTGCGTGGCGGACGTGAACGATATTCGAATCGGGCGTGCCGGTGTTGGCAACCGACAGCCATCCTCCGGGTTCCAGCAAAGGTGAGACCGACTCGATGGCGTGGATGCCGTACTGTTCCCAGCTTTTAATCATGGTTCGCACGATCAGGCGGATCTCGCCCACGGCGTCTGCGGCTTCGTACCGAGCGGCCTGGATCTCTTTGGCATAGCGGGCCGAGCTGCAGGAAACGATGTGTTTGCCGGCCTCGTGCCACTCAATGAAACGGCGGAGGTGATGCTCTTCGATGGCCAGCGGTTTGTCGATCAACAACGGCACTCCGGCATCGACAAACGGCCTGGCGCGATGCACGTGCTCGGACGCGATATCGGTGGGGATAATCACGGCATCGACCTGTCCGATAACGTCCTCGGGCCGCTCGGCGACGTTTTCGATACCGGCCGCGCGGGCCACCCTCTCGGCATCGGCCGGATTGTCGCACCAAACGTGCGTTACGCGGGCGCCATCGATGCCCAAGTTTTCGGCCGGTTGGGGTTTAAGATATTCGACGATGCCGGGGTAGCCGCCGTCGATTATGGGCTGGGGCTCGAAGCGGCCGTTGATGATCGCACTCCAGCTATAGGGATGGCCGTTGCCGGCGTTCATACCCAGCATGGCCAGGCGGATATCGGTGGGGTCTTTTACCAATGACATGAAAGGATCCGTCCGTTAAATGCGAAATCGGGTTAAAACCGGCGGCAAAAGGCAGCCGAGCGATGCTCTCGATAGGCGAGAAACTATTAATAGAATGGTACACAGTGGTCGGTCGGCGGTCAAGCCTGTCGGCCCTATTGGTGATCGGTAATTTTATAGATGTCTTCTCTGGCCGAAAAGAATGCTTTGACAACTTGCGGATCCCATTGTTTGCCGGAGCCTTTGCGAAAAATCTTGTCGATACGTTCTTCGGGCATGCCCTTTCGGTAAGGACGGTCACTGCTCATGGCGTCGTAAGCGTCGGCGACCGCGACGATGCGGGCCGTGAGGGGAATTTTATCGCAAAGCAGGTGATGCGGATAGCCGCCTCCGTCCCACGCTTCATGATGGTACAGGACCACGGGCAGGACTTCATCCATCTGTTTCAAGTCGAACAGGATGCGGTGCCCGACCTCGACATGGCTCTTGATGTGCTCGTATTCCTCCTCGCTGAGCTGGCCCGGCTTGCGGAGTACATGGTCGTCGATGCCGATCTTTCCGATGTCATGCAATAGCCCGGCCAGGTAGATGTTTTTGAGTGTTTCTTCAGAACAACCGATTTCGGATGCCAGGCGGACGGCAATGCGAGCGACACGGTCGCTGTGGCCGCGAGTATAGCGATCCTTGGCGTCGATGGCCGACGTGAGTGCTCGAACCACGCCGGAGAACATCTCGGCTTGTTGGCGATAGAGTTCGATATTCCCGCTATGGATACCCAATATAGCGCCTACCGAGCTCAAGAGGCTGGCTTCGACAGAGCCGAACTCGCCTATCCCGATTTGATCGTCGTTTGGTTGATTTCCATCGACGTGATTGATCGCCGCCAGCCAGCCGAAAACATTGTCGCCCTCGGCCAGGGGAACTATTACCGTCTGGCGAATCTCCGGACATGGCCAGGCGTCATTACCGGTTACCGGCCGGTTGGCTACGAATGGCCGCGACGAGGCTTCCAGCCCGAGATGTTCAACCAACCGCAAAAGCTGTTCGACATCCACGGGCGATTCGCCGTGGGTCAACAACAACGGTTCGCTACGCGCTTGTTGCGCGGGCGTATCTTCCCCCGTATCGATGGGAAGCAGAGCCAATGCGAGAACCTCGGCGGGCACGACCTCCTCGAGCCATTCCAGAGCCATTTGACCAAGATGCTGGTCGCCTTCCGAGATCTTGAGATGTTGAGTGAGCCGATGCAGGAGCGAAATCTCTTCGTATGTCGACGAAAGGTTTTCCGAAAGGCTTTGTGATTCTTCGATGAGGTTTTCGATTCGCCGTTGATCCGCCTGGCAGGCTTTGTTGAGGCGTTCGATCTCTCGCCGGTCATACAGTCGTTCGGCAAATTGTTGTGCGGCGCGGCTTAACAGCTTCGGCGACCAGGGTGTTTGAAATCTTGTCCAATTAGCGATGTCGTCGGTATAGAAGCCCAGCATGTCGGCGGCCTGCGATAAATCCTCGGCATCGTCGATGGAACGGCTAAGGAACGTGGCAACGGCCACCAGATCGCATTGGGTATCGGTCTCGTTGCGAAGAGAGGTTTTCAGTTCCTCGTTGTCCGGTAATTTTCCCAGCGGCACCGCCAATACCAGCAGCGGATCGGCTTCGTCGATAAATTCAGCCCGGCTACGATGGGACACCTCGCGGCATAGCTCTATCCAGTTACCGTTTTGATTTACCGGCTGACGGCGAGATTGGCGCACTATGTGGCCGGATTCGACGTCTACAAGGTGAAACTCCACGCCGAAAGCTTGACGCAACAGAAATTCGGCATCTGATTCTATTTGTATAGACGCCGCCCGTGTGTCGCATGCGTCGTGCGTTGCAATGTCTTGGGTAGGGGAAAGTTCGTCTGTTGCCACGTCTGTAAGGTGGGGTTGTAAGGATTAATCGGGCTGGGAGGGACAAATATCATCCAGCGCGAGGAATCACTCGCGCCATATAAACAGTACCTTACTGCGGGGCGTGGTGCAACAAATGTGAGCGTGAGTGGGTGCCCGGATCTCACAGGCAAAAAAGCCCGAAGACAACGAAGAAATCAACCGCCAGTTCAACCGGCCAGCTTGCGGAAGAACTCGGCTATCTCGGCCTTGCCGCTTTGACCGGTGGCTACAGAAATTGTCAAATCATACAGGCTCCCCTGGGGAGCGTCAATTTGAATGCCATTGAAGTCCAGAAAAGTCAAAGCCGCAACTAAACCAGTTCGTTTGTTACCGTCTACAAGTGGATGATTTTGTACTATGTGGAACATGTAAGCGGCAGCCATATCGAAGAGATCTTTATGCAGATACTCGCCTTCAAAAGTCGCTTGTGGCTGTGCGATTGCGGACTCCAACAGGTCTAGGTCTCGAACACCATGTTCGCCACCATATAGATTCACTTGATCACTGTGAAGCAATAAGACATCCTGAATTTCCAGAAAATCTACCATTCCGAATTCCGCACATAGAAAGCTATTCTGCCAAGCGCCGCAGGTCATCCGAGTATTTGCGGTTTATCTTGTCGAGTGTTGCCCGTAATTTTTTCTGACGCTCCTCGTCCCTAACAGGTGAGATCATGAGCGTGTCGCCATCGGTTGATAGTTCAAGGGGAGTGTCCGCAGTCACATCCAGTAACTCCAAAATTGGCTTGTCGATCACCAATGCGAGGCTGTTTCCATGTTTGATTAAAGTTTTAATCATGATTTGATCCTGTGCAGAGTCTATTTTTTGTGAGGAAAACCAAATGAGCAATCACAATATAGTATACACATAGTATATACTTGACTACCGCCAAAATCAAGACGATTTCTTCGGCAATAGACTCACATCAACTCCCGGAGGTTCGGAAGATTTCAGAGGGGCTTGCCAGTCGGTGAGCCGGTTGGCCCAGATGCCCGCGTCGGCCGCGGCGGCGAATTGAGCTTTGCCGCGAACCAGACCAGCTATGGCGACGGAAGCGTCGTCCAGTTCTTGCGGCGTTGAATCCGGCTCCCGCAGCCACTGC
>JAFGTN010000741.1 GCA_016934075.1 Pirellulales bacterium | reverse complement strand
CTTCCAGCGAGACGGTATAGCTCATCGGTGTTCCGGCGGGGAAAATATTTCCGCATTGGCCGGTTTCGATGTGAACCATCAGCGTGCCGGTTTCACTCTGGAGAACGGTGGTGTTGCCCGTTCCGTCCGGCCCGCGCTGGTTTTGTTTCAGTACACAACGGAATGTGAACGGACGCGGCGTTTTGACGTTGCGACTGTCGATCCAGAAGCTTCGGTCATCGACCATGCGCCAGCCGTCCACGCGGATCGTCGGCATGAGCAGATATCGGCCTGGTTTGGCGGGCGTGAAGGTGTACTCCTTCACGAGCGGGTTGATCGGCTTCTCGGTCAGCGTGCAGTCGATCTTCTCAGACCAGCCGAAGTTGCCGTGATCGTCGTGGTCGTGATAGACATTAACGCTCCAGGATAAGGGCCTGCCCGGTTCGGGCGTGGCGTCGTAGAGATCGAATTCCATCGGCCCGGCCCACGCGGCGCTGACGCCCAGGATGAACCAGATCACCATAGACCGGGAAACGACATTATTCGCGTGCGACGTCATTGGGGGATATTCCTTACCGGAAAGAAATTTTTATAAGATTACCACGGACACCAATATTTCTTGAACAAGGCGTACCCCTCAAGATTTCCGCTCCAGATATCGTCGTAGCGACCACTATACTCTTCAAAGCTCTCGCTGTGTCCATCGGCGAACGTCACAGCCGCGGTGTCTTCACCGTGAAGGCGGGACATATCAGGGTCGTGGTATACGTCCGCGCACTGGCCCGAACCGATGACTTGATCCGGTGAACCCAAAAACCGATCCACGAGGACGAATAACTCCGAAAGAGTCGCGCCCTTCTCTTCGGCCAAAACCAGGTCTCCGCCCATGAGCGATCTCTGCAGGTGTTCCGGATAAGCCAATGGGTCATTTCCCACGTACCCGTTATAGGCATACGTTCTGGGCAGCCCGGGGGTGTTGCCCAAAGAATCCGCAGCCGTTCGTGGGAATGTGTCTTCCGGGCATACGAACATTTCGGGCGCGGCGTATCCTCCCACGATCAACTGATTGTCCCAGAAGTCGTGTTCCCAGCCTCCATACGGCCGGGTCGGCGGCAGCTTTCCCTCCCGGCGGTCAGCCCCGAAGAGGAGCATGGACTGAAAAACGCTCCTCTGCGTCGCCAGGCACGAAACCGTTCGGGCCAATTGCCTGGCCTTGGTCAACGAGGGCAGGAGGATCGAAACGAGTAAAGAGATGATGGCAATCACCACCAAAAGTTCTATGAGTGTGAAAGCGTTATGCCTGGCAATCCGCTTTGGGCCTGCGAAGCAACATTCGAAATGTGATCTTCGGTTAGTCATCTCGTGTATCGTATCCGCGGGGTATGCAAACGTCGTACAAACCAAATTTTCTTCCTTTGTGATGGGTACCATCATTACATGCCGCTCCGGTTGAATCCGTGAAGTCGCCGGAAAGGTATTCGAACGATGTTCCTGGTGATTCGCCGACTCAAAACCCATTCCTGCAGCATGTCGGCCGCAATGGCGATCATCTCGGCCTGGTTCGAGTTCCACTGCAACGGACTGATTTCGCAGAATCTTCGGCTGCCCGTGTGTATGCCCTGGTTGCAAAGCGTAGCCGTCTGAATGCCGGGGAACGCATCCAGCAAACCCGTCTCCACCAAAACGCGATCCAGGAACACGCCGCTGATGCAGAAGACGGCGTCATATCCGCCCTCCCGCAGAAGGCGTTCGACATGCTCGCGATAGACGTCCACGCGGGAGAAATCCCTGTGATGGATCGGCTCGATGACGTCCGACACCGGGTATTGCACGATGGTGACGTCGGTGGACCGTCCCATCTCCGCCGCCGCCTGCTCAACGCCCGAGATCGTTTCGCCGTACGCACTGATGTGAAGGTTGTCCATCAACACCAGCAGGCGCTTGCGCCCCATCGTTTCGAGAAGATGGTTGCAGATTTCCCTGCCGGTAGCAAGGTAATCCAGAACGACCGCCGGCAGGTCGGCGTCCCGCAGCAGCCGGTCCACGAGCACGACGGGAACCTTCTTCGTCAGTTGGGTGAAATACGGGCCGTTGGAATCGTCGTTGACACCCCAGATCAGCAGACCTTTGACGCCGTTGGCAATAAGATGCTCCGCAATCTCACGCTCGAGAACGGGATCGTCTTTACTCGTTCGCGTCACGGCCAGGTTCGCCCGTCCCTCGAAGGCCTGGCTGACATAGCCCAACACGGAACGGCTGAAATCCTTGCCCGTGGAGTACGGATGAATGAAACCGAAGAGGATAGCTGCCTGCTCGCATGACTTGTCGGCTACGATGGCCATGCCCCGGCCATGCTCCGTCGTCACGATGCCTTCCCGTTCCAATTCCCGCATCGCCCGATGCACCACGCTGACCGTCACGCCGAGTTCGTCGCTCAAGGCTCGCATCGAAGGTAATCGTCCCTCTGCGACGTACATACCCGTTCGTATCCGCGTTTGAATGGCCTTGGCAACCTGGCGATAGAGGGGCACTTTGTTGCCCGAGACGATCTCGATAGTTGAACCGGCCGCCGACACAAGAAACTCCAAAAAAGAGATAGTGTTTGACTGTTTTCTTTCTACAATCTACATCAAGTCTCTCTTTTTATCAAGCGTATTTCTCGACAATGGCCAGATGATTTTATATTGCCATAATATGCTTAAATTTATTATGTTACAAAAGTACAATGACTATTATTCAATGCAAGATGTGACAAAATAGCCTCTCGTTTTTGGTTGATCCTGATCTTGACGACTTAGTTTTGCAACGAACTCTAAAACACTTTTTCTCTTATCCCCGCAACCTTCGAGTTATGAGGACGTAAAGTGGAAGGTTCAAAACACCTCTTCCCGCGCGTTGTAAAATTGGCGGCGATGCCACGGGCTTGGGGCAAGCCCGTAGCACCCAACAATTTCATTTTTCGATTACATCCGGGCCATCCGCCTTTCCTACAGGACATGACTATCCCTCTAATTCCTTTTTCCGTAGACCTTGAACGCTTGCACTATGACAATACCATATCCCACTCTCGGCACTGACCTTTGAATTCTGCAGGCGCATCTCGACAGTCATATCATCCCGACGCCAAATTGCTGAGCGATGTCCTCTCCCCTCTGACTTGAGAACTATAATCGTATCTTCCCCTATGAGCTCGGAAGCCGTATCGGGGGAATAACCGAACTTGGAGACAAGGATGCTTAGAAGGCTTGCCCGGGCAGTAAGGCTGGGATCAAGTCTCCATGGTTGATGCCCTTGGGTAATTCCATTGGCTTCGAGTTCCTGCAACTCTGCCGGAGTAGGCGCACAATCAAACAGCATCGCCTTATCAATGTGGTCGACTTTTCTTTCAGGGTTCTTAGTGCAGCCGAATGAAGCCCAAATGAGTCCTGCAAGCAATACCCCATCGAGTAACCACGAGAGCTTCATTGCCACTTGAATCTCCAGTTGATAGGGGGTGTAATCCCGAAGGGACAGGTCGAAGATCCCATAGGGACTTGTTACACATCCTCTTTCTGTTTTTAATCGGTGGGCAGCAAGCCGAAGCGAAGCGTAGATGCGTTTCCTAATACGAATGCAGGAAATACACTACCTTCCAAAGACGCTTGAAAGAACACCCCGCGGGATCTTACAGTGACTTTTCGATTTCCTTGACCAGGAGGTCCAGGTCGAGGGGCTTGGCCAGACATACCCGCGCGCCGCAGTCGATAATGCGCTGTTCGCTCTCGGGCGACGGGAAGGCCGTGATCGCAATCACCTCGGCATGACGGGTGGAGTCCTGGGCCTTGATCATGCGGCAGACCTCGTATCCGTCCATGCCGGGCATGCGCAGATCGAGAATCACCACGTCGGG
>JAFGTN010000740.1 GCA_016934075.1 Pirellulales bacterium | reverse complement strand
CACGAAAAGGGTGCATTTACCGGCGCCCAACAACGGCGGCTGGGGCAGTTCGAGCGGGCACATCGCGGTACTATTTTTCTCGACGAGATCGGCGAGACCAGTCCCGCCTGTCAAGCAAAATTGTTGAGGCTGCTGGAAGGGCATCCCTTTGAACGTTTGGGCGGCGGAGAACCGATTAGCGTCGACGTGCGGATTATCGCGGCGACACACCGCGACCTGCCCGGGTTGATCAAAGCCGGCCGCTTTCGCGAAGACCTTTACTACCGGCTGCGTGTGATAGAGTTGCAGGTGCCGTCGTTACGCGAGCGGGGCGATGACGTCATGCAATTGGCAGTACACTTTTTGGAACAGTATCGCCACGAAACGGGGAGAGGTCCGCGCCGATTCTCTACCGAGGCCGCCGAGGCAATCAACACCCACGATTGGCCCGGAAATGTACGAGAATTGAAGAACGCAGTGGAACGATCCGTTGTCCTCGGGCGGAACGAAGAGGTCGCCGTCGAGGACCTGGGTTTGCCACGTACGGATGACACCTCTGTGAACGAGTCGCAGTTAGTCTCGCTCGAAGAGGCCCAGCAACGCTACATCCTCGATGTTCTCCGCCGTGTGAATGGCAATAAAACCCAAGCCTGTAAGATTTTACGTATCGGTCGCGGTACGCTGTATAAGAAGCTGGACCGATAGATTCCCCCCTGTCGAAAGCTTTTCTAAGGTTTTTTCCGGATGAAAATCCGGTTTTTCCTGTGGTATGGGTTGGAGAGGACCATTATCAACTGGCGGGGGGGTATTGACTCAAGCGAATAAAAAAATCGTTTGCCATTCCTGCCCATTTTGGTTACTATGGAGCAATCGGCCGAGTTCTTTAGGACTAGCGCCCATCGACCATTCGGTTAGGGGATAGTCCAACCGGCAAATATTTAGAGGTTCCATATTAGGTCGTTCGCGCGACGAAGGTAGGGAACAGATGTCTAAGCTGCACCTCCGATTCGAACCGTTAGAACCCAGGTATCTTCTTTCGATCAGCGCGTTCGTTAATGGTGATCTGGCCAACGCGAGAACACTTGCGGTATCTTCCATTCCAGCTTCCGAGTCGCGAGAACTTTCCGTGACCGCAGTGGAAGAACGCTCGGATGAATTACCGTCACCCGTGGTTGTCGAGACACTCGATGCTTCACCGGAAGTTTCTCCATCGGTCGCTGACATCTCGGATGTAGTCAAAACAGAAGTTGAAGAAGTTGCAAAAGTCAAAATCGCGGAAACGAGCAATCAGACTCGAAACATCGAGCCTGTGGTGGCAATCGAACCGGTCGTGTCACGTGAGCTGACATCAGACAATGTTACAACGTCATCCAGCGACATTGCAACGTTTGAAAGCGGTAGCATTGTAGAAAAAGAAACCGTATCCGCGGCGTTGGATGATGATATCACTTCTACACGGAATACCATAAAGCCCATTTCCGACGAACGCATCAGTTTCGACGAGGCGCAAACGAAGGTTACGGTAAAGACTTCTCCTACTCTTGTCGCCGTCGCGGAAAAGGACGTTGCGATTAAGACGTACGATGCCGATCGTTCTTTGGATAACAACCAACAACGGTCGTTGAGCGAGTCCGACGCAACCGAGGAAGTGATAGAGGAAGGCAAACCAACGACGACCGACCGGGAAACAACCGACATTTCGTCGAGCGATAGCGCCGATAGGCAAGAGACCGGCAAGGACGAAATCCAGGAAAAAACCGATGCCGGTACGAACGGCCGTGAGCTTGTGGCCGCACACAAGGCGCAATTGGCCGTTAATACGGAGTCGGACCGCACTGAAAATGCGGCTTCTGCGAATGATTCCGACATTGATCCCGATGCGAAACTTCACCAGCAGATGACGGAGAAAGCGGGCCTCACCACCACGTCTCAGACTCAGTCCACCGTTGCCGCGAGTTCGTCCACGGAAACGAGGCAATCCTCGAATCGGGCGGAACAAGAAAATCCTTTCACCATGGCCTCCGATCTGGTTTTCTCAGAAGAGCAATCCGACTCGGGCGGCCGATCCGCGGCGTCACGATTCCTTTCGCCGACGGAGGGCGCATTGCTGTTGGTGACCATCGGCAAACCGCTGACTCGACTGGCGGGTGGCGACAGTCGTACCGATGTTGCCGGCGTGGATTACGGCATGCCCGGCGCTCGAACCACATTTGACCGAACGCGTCGAAATCGCCGCAAGACGAACGAAGCTCGAGACCGATATCAGCATCGCGGGGATGTACGGGATTTGACCTGGTTTCCGCCCGAGGAGTTCACGACCGACCTTATAGCGGAGCCGTTGGAACTGTCACAAGAGCAAACCGGACGTCAGCTTGCGGCGTCGGAAACGATTTCGCCTGGCCTGGCCGATATGGTACTCGTCTCCCACCCGGAGGTTGCCGAGGCGGAGGATCGCACCAAATCGCCCGAATCGCGGTTGCGAACGATACCGTTCTCGACCGCTTGGGACGGCTACACATTGGTCGGCGCGACTGCCGTCATGACTCTCAGCGGAACCATTTCCGTGCTGGCCGTCGACCGCCACCGCCGCATTCGCGCGCAAGACCGCCACGTCAAGCTCCCGGTGCCGGCATATAAGGGTCGCACATTAGCCCGGGTCTAGCGATTCTCGTCCAACTTTTTGAGATTCCGCCGCGCGGCTTCGGAGTCGGGATCAAGCTTTAGCGCATGCTCCAGATCTCCCCTGGCGCCTTGATAATCCCCGAGGGCCTCGCGAGCAGCGGCTCGATTTGAATAGACATCGGCAGTTTCAAAGCCACGGTCGATTGCCCGATCAAAAGATCGAAGCGCGTCGGAGAATTGACCCATTTGAAATTGTGCCACGCCCAGATTTGCGTATGCGTCGGCCAAATTCGGATCCAAGCGGACGGCCTCTTGCAGGTTCTTTGCCGCCAAGGCGTAACGCCCCCGTTTTGTGTAGATCAGTCCCAGGTTGTGATACGGCCAGGCGAAGTCCCCCCGCAACCCGATGCAGATGCCGTAGTCGGCTATGGCCTCCTCGTCGCGCTGTACCCGCTCGCAACAATGAGCGTGAAGGAAACGTGCCCAAAAGCGGGGAGGTTTATCTTCTGGCCGCAATTTCATGGCCGTTTCCAGACACTCGATGGCTGTGGTGAACTGGCCTCGCTGTGCCGCGATCACTCCCGCCAGATAGTAGTCTAACTCGCTCTCCGCTACGTCGACAAATTTGGCCGTGTCCACACGACCCGGATGTTGATACCGGGCTTGACTGCACAGGAGTTTGATTACCGGGCTCTCGCGGTATATTGCCGGCACACGAGCCAGCATGTCTAACATGGCTGACGCGACATGATCGTCCGTTGCCGAGTCCGGATTTCCATTCTCTTCCATCGCGACCACTCGCGACACCAACAATTCCGTAATGTCATCGTCCACGCGGGCACGGCCGGCTATGTCGAGCAGGCGGTAATAGGGAAGCTGCTCCCAGTCGTGGCGGTCAAGCACCCGATATATTCCCAACGGATCTGCATCAAGTTGACTTAAACCTTTTGCACTCGAACGGCCTAAAACGGCGCGGCGCTCTACGTCTGCCAGTTGTTCGAAACGCCGCAACTCGGAGCGAGCCACGCGGGTGGCCAATGCGGCCAGTTGTTTGTTGAGGGCGTCGCGTCGCGTGGCAGTAAAACGCTCAGGTATAACGGTATTTTGATGGTTGATCGCGTTCTGCGCGGCCAGTAAGGTATGGGCCGACTGCCGGCTATCTCTGGCATCCTCTGCAACGTCTGCCTCTGCTAACAGGTTTTCAGCGAGACTTAATCGTCGCAGATCGCGCCATCCGCCATATCCACCCAGCACCACAAGCAGCAGGGCAACCGTTGCCATGACGGTCAGGATTTTGGGATGACGTCGCGCCCATTTGGCCAGCCGTTCTCGGTGACT